>DASQIV010000397.1:0-2079 GCA_035631415.1 Pseudoneobacillus sp.
CTAGAACTATATAATCAATATTTGGTAAAGAATGATGAAATTGAGTAAGGTCAGACAAAAGCAGGCTATGATTCGTAATGATTAAATCTGCATTCTCAACCTTTCGTTTTGAGCGTAAATAAAAGTCATTTTCACGCCATTGTACATTTTCACTTATTGTATGTTGACCATGCTTAATACGATTCCAATAAATCTGACCACCACTTGAGAGGTTTAATTCATCAACGTCGCCTGTTTCAGTTGTTAATAACCAAATTAATATTTGCATTTTGGTTAAACATGAATCATAGTTATCTTCTATTTCATGCAAACTTTCTTCAAACTTAGATAGGCTAAGATAGTGAGTTTTCCCTTTTAAAACCGCGATATTTATATCAAATGGTAATGTCTGATTCAATAAAGGGATATCATTCAAAATCAATTGGGATTGTAACTGTGTTGTATAAGTACTGATAATTACTTTATTTTTGGTTATTTTTGAGAAGTAAGCAGCCGGATATAAATAACCTAATGTTTTACCAATTCCAGTTCCAGCTTCTAAAACAAGATGATGTTGATTAGTAAAAGAGTCATATACTTCATTCATCATTTCAAATTGACCTATTCGCTTTTGAAAATGGTCAAATGCATGAAGAAATTGCTTTTCTTTCCCCTCATTATTAGGAAAAATGAGCTTTTCTCCATCCACATTATCTAACTGAAAATCCTCTACTTCTGGTTTCTTATGTAGAACTAATCCATTTACCATTTCTAAATGGTTAGGCCATTCTTCGTTTGTCTTCCCTTTAAGTTCAATAACATCTTCAAAAAGTAATTGAATATCGCTTTTTAAACCACCGGATAGCTCTGATAATTGTTTACAAGTTGTAAATGGAATATCCAACATGATGTTCAAAAAATGTAGTAATAAATCTGCCGTTACTTCTGCATCACTATCTGCCTGATGAGGTCGTTCATGATCATACCCTAGCTGAATGGCTAAATCACTTAATTTATAACTATCTATGGTAGGAAATAAGAACCTAGCCATCTCGACCGTATCAATCACTGGTCCAAAGAATCCTTCTTCGTTCGCCATAATTAATTCTTCTTGGAGAAAGGAGAGATCGAAAAGAACGTTATGCGCAACAAAATAAGCATCCTCTAAAAGACTCTGAACCTTAGGTGCTAGGTCTTCAAAAAAAGGTGCCTCATTTACCATGGCATCATTTATTCCCGTTAATTCTTCTATAAAAATGGGAATTTTTATTTTAGGATTCACAAAAGAGGAGAACGTTTCTACCACTTTGCCATTTTCAATGACCACAGCAGCAAATTGGATGATACGGTCTCCTTTTTTTGCAGAATTTCCTGTTGTTTCTAAATCAATTACAACAAATTTGTTATTCATGTATTACACCTCAAAACTTACTATCCTTAAAAGGTATCATATTATGAACGAAAATGATAATGTTTATAACCTTATTTTAGTCCGTTATAAAGGAAAAATCCCCAATGAAAGGGGATTTTTTTAAAAGTTCATAATGGTTTGGGCAGGTTCTGCTGCGATTAACTCTTTTATTTGATTTTGTTCATTCATGATCGCTACTTTAGGCTTATGTTCATTAATTTTGTCTTCTGGAACAAGTGCATATGAAATAATAATAACGATATCCCCTTCTTGAACAAGCCTAGCAGCAGCACCGTTTAAACAAATAACGCCACTTCCACGTTCTCCAGGAATAATATATGTTTCTAATCGTGCTCCATTATTATTATTAACAATTTGTACTTTTTCATTAGCTATCATGCCTACTGCATCAAGAATGTCTTCATCAATTGTAATACTGCCAACATAATTTAAATTAGCTTCAGTAACTCGAGCTCGATGGATTTTCCCATTCATCATGGTGCGAAACATTGGTTGTTCCTCCTCAAATTGATTATCTATCTCTTTAAAAAAGGTTGTTGCAGAAATAGTTGGTCCTTTTACAAATAGATTGGTTGATTTCGACTGCAGGTTGCTCGCTTTCCGCGGGGCGGGCGGTGAGCCTCCTCGTAGCACGGCTCATGTGGGGTCTCACCTGTCCCCCTGCTCCC
>DASQIV010000398.1:0-5087 GCA_035631415.1 Pseudoneobacillus sp.
AAGCTGGTCGAACTATGAAACATCGGAAGGAAAATAGTTTTCTTTGTTAATAAATTTACATAGATTGTGTCGAAATATGTGGTAATATTAAAGCATTACAATAGTCATGAATAGCGGAATATTCGGAGGAAATCCATGAGGAATTACAACTATTTTGGTCCGGTTATTGCAATAACATTACCATTTATATTATTTGAATGTTTGCAACAAGGATTGATACCAGATCCAGTTTTTGAAAATCCAAGAGGTCATTTCTATATAGTTAGTATAGTTGCGATACTTTCGATTATTATTGCTATTGCCGTAGGGGTAGCAGGAAGTCGGTTAAGAAATATAAAAATCACGTTTTTATCATTGTCCTATATTTCACTTGCGCAAATGTTTGCCGTACATGGATTATCAACTCCACATTTCTTGATAGAGGAAACTCATTTGCCAGGAGTTGCGGCTCAATTAAGTATTATATTAGCAACCTTTTGGCTTTGGCTATCCTCTTTACCATCTGATAGAAAACTAGTAGTATTTCTTTCGAAGTATAATAGATTATTACTTCTCATTTGGATAGGCGCCTTAAGTATTTTTTCGATTATAAGTATGTTCATACCTCATATAGTCGATATGATTCCATTAACAGTAGAACCACTTAATTGGATTTTGCTTTTGGTTACAATATTGTTAAATGTAGTAACGATGTTTCGATACTACCAATCGTACCGTTATTCACGTTTTCCACTGCAAATATCCATTATCTATAGCTCGGGCTGGTTGCTTGTATCACAGCTAATTATGTTTTTGGGAGAAAAATGGAAACTAAGTTGGTGGACTTATCATTTTATTTTACTTGCTTCGATGATTGTCATGTTGGTTGGATTAATAAGACAGTATACTGTAAAAAGATCATTAGTTGGTTCCTTACGTGCGCTATTTACCAGTGATCCTTTTGAGAGAATTACAAGTAGCATTTCGCCTAGCGTGAGAGATTTAGTAATTCTAACTGAAAAGAAGGATACATATACGGCTGGCCATACCTTCAGGGTGACAATGTATGCTCTAAAATTAGCAGAAGAACTCCATTTAAAACCTGAGCAGCTAAGAGCGATAGCACAGGGAACATTATTACATGATGTAGGTAAAGTGAGGATTCCTGACACGGTTCTTAATAAACCTGGAAAACTTACACTAGAAGAAAGAAACATTATAGAATTACACCCTTCAAATGGGTACGATATGTGTAGAGACCTAGGTTTTATGACGGAAGAATTGAGTATAATTCGATCTCATCATGAAAAATGGGATGGAAGTGGATATCCCGATCAACTTCGAGGGGAAAGGATTCCATTCTTAGCTAGAATTGTCGCTGTTGCAGATGTTTATGATGCTCTTACCTCAGAAAGGTCCTATCGAAAAGCTTGGACACACGATGATGCAATAAAATTTCTTATAGAGCAAAAAGGAAGTCATTTCGACCCAATATGTGTGGATGCTTGGGATAAGCTTTGTAAACGTAATCCTTCCGTTTATCTTTATCCTTCTTCAACGATTAATAATCAAACGACAGAGTTTTTAATATCGACATTTTAATAGACTAACTAAGGAGCTTCTGAAAAATCAGGAGCTCTTTTATTATGCATTAGACCCTGATATAAACTTTTAATCGAATATTTACTACGTTTGATTTTTATAAAAAGTGGAATTGTTCTAATAGATGATGAAGTGATGGTTAAGCTTTGCATATAACAAGGGTATATTATTTTTGAAAGAAAAATCAATAGTATCGATTAAATGAGGAAAACTATAAGAAAAAAATGGGGGATTTTATTATGGAACCTGAAGCAAATCATGAAGGATTGTTAAGTATTTTGAAAAAAGGTAACAAATCTTCAGCCATAGCTATGGTAGGGAACGCTGTTATTGCTGGAGCAAAAGCAGTTGCTGCAGGCTTGAGTGGAAGTGGAGCAATGTTTGCATCAGCCATGCACTCTTTTGCAGATGCAGTTAATCAAGGATTTGTGTTTGTTGGTAGTATCTTATCCGAAAAGAAACCGACACGCCGTTTCCCAACTGGATTTGGACGTGTTATCAATATTTTCTGTATGGTTGCTGTTATTGTTGTTACGATTATGGCTTATGAAACCATTCGAGAAGGATGGCATTTACTTCAGCATCCCGTAGAATCTAGTGGTGGGTTTTGGCTGAATGTCCTTGTTTTACTTCTAAACTTAATTATTGATGGGGGTATTTTAATAAAAGCTATGAAGGAGATTAATATCGAAGCAAGGGGGAGTGCAAAAGGGTTTGGATTAATACCTGCTGCTTTCAGAAATGTAGGAAGAGCTGCTCCACCAACAAGATTAGTCTTTTACGAAGATCTTGTAGCGGTTACAGGTGCTTTACTTGCTTCAATAGCCGTTGTCATCACTGCGTTTACAGCCCTGGATTTTCTAGATGGGGTTATTACGATCTTAATTGGATTATTAATGATTGGTGTGGCATTTCGTGTAGGCTATGACAACATGGTTGGGTTGATTGGAGTTGCAGCTCCTCGAGAAATTGAGGAAAGAGTAGCTAAAATGATTTTATCAGATAACGACGTAACAGATATTAATCTCATTCGTATCACCCAAGAAGGACGTTATTATCATGTGGAAGGTCAAATTGAACTTCGAAAAGGTTTATCATTAGCGGTTGCCGATGATATCAAATTTAGAGTACAAGATAGATTAATTGCTGATCCAGATATTACGGATGTAACTTTAGGAATTATTGAAGATAATGGTGTCAAGGACTGGACGCCAGAGAAGTTAGAGGAATTGGTATAAATACCTTTAGAAAAATGGTGGAATTTAACAAAAAGTTCAAACTTAAGGCTTTACATACTGTACCGGGGTATAATATAATAAATTTCGGGGAGGGAAATCAATGAAAAATGAATTCGAAAATGATTTGCTCCAGACAGTAGATGAAAGTGAAGAAGAAGGCTGTTGCACGATTTCAAGTGATCGCAAAAGCCATCACTCCGATAAAGTGAAGAAGAATTTAGTTACACGTTTAAATCGGATTGAAGGTCAGATTCGTGGAATTAAGGGATTAATTGAAAAAGACACTTATTGTGATGATGTCATTACACAAATATCCGCTACTCAATCTGCTCTTAATAGTGTAGCAAAGCTTTTACTTGAAGGTCACTTAAAAAGCTGTGTAGTCGAGAGAATCCAAGAAGGTGACATGGAAGTACTAGATGAAGTATTGGTAACCGTACAAAGATTAATGAAAAAATAAGGGAGACGATTATAATGGAAAAAGTAACATTACATGTAGAGGGTATGTCTTGTGGACATTGTGTAAAAGCTGTTGAAGGCAGCGTTGGAGAATTAAAGGGTGTATCAAGTGTAAAGGTAAACCTTGATAGTGCTACAGTAGAAGTAGAATATAACAACACTGAAGTCACATTAGATGCTATTAAAGAAACGATCGATGATCAAGGCTACGATGTAAAATAGGAAACGAATTAGACCGTGCTAAAAATTTTAGCACGCTCTATTTTTCAAAAAAATATACCCTATATAGGTATAAAGGAGAAAGCTTATGAGTGAAAAAGTCCATGAAAGTCAATTTCAAATAACCGGTATGACTTGTGCTGCTTGTGCCATTCGAATTGAAAAAGGGCTTAAGAAAATGGAAGGGGTAGAAGATGCAACCGTAAATCTAGCCCTTGAAAAAGCAACCATTAAATTTGATCCTGCGACGATGAGTCCTGCTGATATACAGAAAAAAATTAGAGATTTAGGCTATGATGTCGTGACAGACAAAGTTGAATTTGACATCACAGGAATGACCTGTGCCGCTTGTTCGTCCAGAATTGAAAAAGGACTAAACAAGATGGAAGGTATTCTCCATGCAAATGTGAACCTTGCATTAGAAAAAGCATCGATTGAGTATAATCCATCCCTTATTACCCCTAAGGAAATGCTCCAAAAAGTTGAAAAATTAGGGTATGGAGCAAGTGTGAAGAGTGATGAAAATGAACAGGAAACTGTTGACCAACGTTTAAGAGAAATTGAAACCCAACAAGGAAAATTCATTTTTTCACTTATTCTAGGACTGCCACTTTTATGGGCAATGGGTGGCCATTTTAGTTTTACTAGCTTCTTATATGTTCCAGATGCATTTATGAATCCGTGGGTGCAATTAGCATTAGCAACCCCAGTTCAATTTTATATAGGAAAGCAATTCTATGTAGGTGGATACAAGGCACTTCGAAATAAAAGTGCCAATATGGATGTACTTGTTGCATTAGGAACATCAGCTGCTTACTTTTACAGTGTTTATTTATCCATTGAAACGATCACAAAAGATACTCATCCTGAGGGTCTATATTTTGAAACTAGTGCCATCTTGATAACCTTAATCATTTTAGGGAAGCTGTTTGAAGCAAAAGCAAAAGGTAGATCATCAGAGGCAATAAAGAAATTAATGGGCTTACAAGCGAAGACGGCCACCGTTCTTCGAGATAGTGAAGAACTTGAAATCCCGTTGGAAGATGTTGTGGCAGGCGATATTTTATTAGTCAAACCTGGTGAAAAAATGCCAGTAGATGGTGAAATATTAGAGGGGCGAACGGCACTTGATGAATCGATGATTACGGGTGAGAGTGTGCCTGTTGATAAGACTGTTGGGGACAAAGTAATCGGCGCTACCATTAATAAAAATGGCTTTATTAAAGTTAAAGCAACGAAGGTCGGAAAAGATACCGCTTTGGCTCAAATTATTAAAGTAGTAGAAGAAGCACAAGGATCTAAAGCACCTATTCAACGTTTAGCCGATTTTATTTCAGGCATTTTTGTGCCGATCGTTGTGGGTATTGCGGTCATTACATTCCTTGTTTGGTTCTTCTGGGTTGAACCAGGAAATTTTGCAGAAAGCTTAGAAAAATTAATTGCTGTTTTAGTTATTGCTTGTCCTTGTGCACTTGGATTAGCGACTCCAACCTCTATTATGGCCGGTTCTGGTCGTGCTGCAGAATTTGGAATCTTGTTTAAAGGTGGAGAACATCTGGAAATGACTCACAGTATTGATACCGTTATTCT
>DASQIV010000399.1:0-7281 GCA_035631415.1 Pseudoneobacillus sp.
GAAAATACTCTATACCTATAGTGATTTCGTAAAAAGAAGCTGTCTCTTTAACATATTGAATATCTTTCACTTCAACATTTTTCAATAGATCTAGATAAGTTTCTATACCATACTGAGTATTTATCATTTTTGCATCCAATACATTCATGAACTTCACATCCTTTTCTACCATCATATTCATTGTTTTCATTACCATTTAACAAATAATGAGCTATTTTTCTTCACCTATTTTTATTGACTCTTTTTCTATTAAATGTGACAGATGTATTTCTGTTAGTTTTTTTCAACAACATGTCCACCAAATTCGTTTCTTAATGCAGCTACCACTTTACCTGTAAAAGTATCGCTGTCTAATGAACGGTAACGCATCAAAAGAGACATTGCGATAACAGGAGTGGCTGCTTGTAAATCTAAAGCTGTTTCAACTGTCCATTTCCCTTCACCAGAAGAGTGCATAATCCCTTTAATTTCATCTAGCTTTGCATCTTTTGAAAATGCACGTTCAGTCAACTCCATGAGCCACGAACGAATAACTGAGCCGTTATTCCACACTCTAGCCACTTTTTCGTAGTCAAAATCGAACTTGCTTTTTTCTAATACCTCGAATCCTTCACCAATCGCTGCCATCATACCGTATTCAATTCCATTGTGAACCATTTTTAAGAAATGACCGCTCCCTGCTTTACCAGCATAGATAAATCCGTTTTCGACAGCTGTATCCTTGAAAATAGGTTCCACGATGCTCCAGGCTTCAGGGTCTCCACCAATCATATAACACGCTCCATTACGAGCACCTTCCATTCCACCAGAAGTACCGGCATCCATAAAGTGAATTCCTACTTCCTTTAGCTGGTTATATCGGCGAATGGGTTCCTTATAGTGAGAATTTCCAGCTTCAATTAGGATATCTCCAGAGCCTAATAATGGTGTCATTTCATCAATTACTGAATCTACCACAGCATGCGGAACCATAATCCATACAACTCTTGGTTTTTCTAATGATTTAACAAGATCTTTTAAATCAGATGTACCTTGAGCACCGTATTTCTTCATTTCTTCAACGGCACTTCCATTTACATCAAAAGCTACTACTTCGTGCTTGTTATCAATTAAATTTTGACCTAAGTTTAATCCCATTTTTCCTAAACCAATTAATCAAACTTTCATGTTCATTTCCTCCTTAATAATCTAAAAATATTCTTCATCTTTTATTACTACCACCATTTATATCCTTCCTCTGCCAATAATTGATGGGAAGCATCTGGTCCCATTGACCCGGATGGATATAATTGAAGGGGAATTGTATTTTCCTCAAAAGCCTCTAAGATAGGCTGTACCCATTTCCAAGACAACTCCACTTCTTTCCAATGTGCAAAGAATGTTGAGTCGCCACGCATTGCATCATAAATTAAAAGCTCATACGCTTCAGGAACATCTGCTTGCTTAGCAGAAAATTCAACATTGACTGGTTCGATTTTTCCATTGTTTAATGGGTTTTTACTATTTAATTGTAAGGAAACACTTTCGTTTGGATTGATTTCAATTACTAAAAGATTTGGCGCAGTTTCTTCTTGAGTCCTATACAAATCCTTTAAAGTATTTTTGAATTCAATCACAATTCGGGTGGATTTCTCTGTCATTCTTTTTCCTGTACGAATATAGAAAGGAACCCCTCTCCAAAAATCATCATCCACACATAGACGGGCAGCCACAAATGTGTCATTTAAAGAAGAAGGAGCAACTTCAGGTTCTCCTGTATACCCAACAACTGGCTTACCTTGGATTTCACCAGGACCATATTGACCTCGAATCACATGATTCACCACATCCTCTTTCTTTAATGGACGAAGTGATTCTATTACTTTTCTCTTTTCATTGCGGATCTCTTCTGCACTAATTTGTTTTGGCAGCTGCATTGCTGTCATCATCAACATTTGCAGCATATGATTTTGAAACATGTCACGAATAGCCCCAGCTTGATCATAATAACCAGCTCTCTCTTCAACCCCAACTGTTTCGCTTGCAGTAATTTGCACATTTGCAATGTATTGGTTGTTCCATAATGCTTGAAGCACTGGATTTGCAAATCCTAACGCTTCCAGGTTTTGTACCATCGGCTTTCCAAGATAGTGGTCGATGCGAAAAATTTCTTCTTCATCAAAAGCTTTACTTAGTTTATCGTTTAATTCTTGAGCTGATTTTAAGTCATGTCCAAACGGTTTTTCGATAATCAGACGTTTCCAACCTTTAGTAGAACCTAGACCACTCTCTTTAATGTTGAAAGCAATCACATTAAAAAACTCTGGAGCAACAGATAGGTAGAACATACGATTTTCTGGAATATTCAATTCTTCTTCACGTTGTTTAACGAGTTCAAGTAATCCTTTATATCCTTCAGCCTTGATAGCATCTACTTGGCTATACCGAAAGGCACGGATAAACACTTCAAGGTTTGAATCGTCATTTAGTGATCGTCTAGAAAATGTTTTTAAGGAATCTTCCACATGGTTTTGGAAATCATTATCTGATAAATCTCCTCTGCCCACCCCAATAATTGAGATGGGCAGAGGTAATTTTCGATCCAAAAATAAATTATATAGAGCCGGGAAGATTTTTCTTTTTGCTAAGTCCCCTGTCGCCCCAAATAAGACAAATGTCATTGCCTCCATTTTACATACCTCCAAAATTAAAAATTTCACTTATGCCTTTCTTAAAAAACTACTTTAACTCTTGATAGCCAATCCCCGGCTAGCCATATTTTTATTTGAACCTGCTTGGACCGTAATAATGATGTCCCTAAAATGCGAATGACCACATTTTGGACAATAACCATTATTCGATGTGAAGGTTAGGCATCTTGAACAAACTTTGTGATGCTTTGCATGTAACCCGAACATACTATTCACCCTTTCAATGTAGTAAACTGAATGCGGAAGATCAGATGACTGCTCCATAACCACAGTATTTCGTGAATCCAATGTTGCAACAAGATGTAAGTATAATACCTACATTTATCAAATGGAAGTACGCACTTTTTATTTAAATAGTGATAAAAAAATAACATAATAACAAAATGTATACTAAAGGAAATAAACTAATCTATTTTTGTGTAAAACAAATTAAAAAGCCAGGGTGAGCATCCTCTCCCTGGCCACAAATAAATTTGTTGAAAACATTATTCTTTATGTGTTGAAGCTTTTGGCGTAATAAGCGGAGCTATCTAAACCGGATGTCCACATAAGAAGCCTCTATAATTCATTAGGATCAACTGACAATATAACCCTTTTTAATTTCAAATAAATAAATGGATTGGTTATACAATAGATTATTTTCTTCTTTTTACTTAAAAATCCACCTTCCTACTGTTAAAAGAATATAATCAATAAATTTATTCATTCAATCCCCCAGCTAGAAATGTCTTTATTAATAAGAGATTTTTATAAACAACATCAATAATGACAATTTGGGCAATTATCAAGCAACTTATACAGAAAATAGGGCATGCGGAATGGTGCATTGTTTCTTTTAAAGTTAATAGTAAGACTATATAAGCGGTTTGTCTTATAGTATACTTTTTAACACTATGTAAAATAAAAGTGCGTACTTTTATTGTTATTATATACGTTGTATACTTGCAATTGTTCAGCGAGAGGACATGATATCCCTTATTGCTGGCAGGTACAGATAAGGCACTATAAGGATAATATTACTGTAAAAGTATTATTACCCTTTGGACATATTATCACTGTACAACAATAAAAAAATTATAGGAGTGAATATAGATGGAATTACAATTAGCATTAGATTTAGTAAATATCCCAGAAGCAATTGAGCTGGTAAAAGAAGTAGAGGAACATATTGATATCGTTGAAATCGGTACACCGGTTGTAATTAACGAAGGTCTTCATGCTGTAAAAGCAGTTAAAAAAGCATTCCCTAACTTAAAGGTATTAGCAGACCTAAAAATCATGGATGCAGCTGGTTATGAAGTAATGAAAGCTTCTGAAGCAGGTGCAGATATCGTCACAATTCTTGGAACTGCTGAAGATATGTCTATTAAAGGTGCTGTTGAAGAAGCGAAAAAACAAGGTAAAAAAATCCTTGTTGATATGATTGCTGTAAAAGATCTTGCTGGACGTGCAAAAGAAGTGGACGCTATGGGTGTTGATTATATTTGTGTGCACACAGGCTACGATCTTCAAGCTGTTGGAAAGAACTCATTTGAAGATTTACAAACTATCAAAAGTGTTGTAAAAAATGCTAAAACTGCAATCGCAGGTGGTATTAAATTAGACACACTTCCAGAAGTCATCAAAGTACAACCAGACCTTGTCATTGTAGGTGGCGGGATAACTGGACAAGCTGATAAAAAAGCTGCTGCTGCCAAAATGCAACAAATGATTAATCAAGGGTAATTCAGATCATGAATACAACTCAATACCTAGCTGAAATCATAAAAGAGTTAAATCGCTCTGTAGATTTAATTTCGAGTGATGAAGCTGAAAAATTAGTTAATGGGATACTTGAATCAAAAAAAATCTTTGTTGCAGGCGCAGGTAGATCTGGATTTATGGCTAAATCATTTGCTATGCGAATGATGCACATGGGGATTGATTCCTTTGTGATTGGCGAAACAGTAACCCCTAACTTTGAAAAAGATGACATCTTAATCATTGGATCAGGTTCAGGAGAAACGAAAGGTTTAGTTTCCATGGCTGAGAAAGCAAAAAGCATCGGTGGGACGATTGCAGCTGTAACCATTTTCCCTGAGTCCACTATTGGACAATTAGCGGATATCACAATTAAGTTGCCTGGCTCACCTAAAGATCAGTCGGAGGGTGATTTTAAGACGATTCAACCTATGGGCTCATTATTTGAGCAAACACTTTTACTATTTTACGATGCTGTGATTCTTCGGTTCATGGAGAAAAAAGGTTTGGATACCAATAAGATGTACGGTAGACACGCCAACTTAGAATAAAAATATTGTTCCTCGAGTTCTAAATAGGAAAGACCGCAAGCTGTTTCCATGCAAGAATGCGGTCTTTCTGTTAGAATTAACTACTTCAATTTGTAATAATTTTAGGAGTGATAAAATGATTTCTTTAAATGGAAAAACTGCAATAGTTACTGGCGCAGGAAGAGGTATTGGACGTGCTACTGCTATCGCCTTAGCAAAAGAAGGCGTTAATTTAGGCCTAATCGGCTTAAATATGTCTAATCTAGAAAAGGTAGCTGCTGAACTTGCACAATTTGATGTAAAGGTTTCTGCAGCAACAGCAGATGTGACCGATCTTGAATCCGTTACCCATGCTGTTGAACATATCAAATCAGACCTAGGCCCAATTGATATCCTAATCAACAATGCTGGTGTTGCTAAATTTGGTGGGTTCCTTGATCTAACACCAGAAGAATGGGAAAAAATCATCCAAGTCAATTTAATGGGTGTGTATAATGTAACAAGAGCAGTATTACCAGGAATGATCGAAAGAAAATCAGGAGATATCATCAATATCTCTTCATCTGCTGGCCAAAAAGGTGCTCCTGTTACAAGTGCTTACAGTGCTTCTAAATTCGCTGTTTTAGGGCTAACAGAATCACTTATGCTAGAAGTAAGAAAACATAATGTCCGTGTTACTGCTTTAACACCAAGTACGGTCGTTACAGATTTAGCCATTGATACAAATCTTGTTAAAGGCAATGAAGAAAACGTTATGCACCCAGAAGACCTTGCAGAATTAGTCGTGGCTAGTTTAAAATTTAATCCAAGAGTATTCGTTAAAACAGCTGGATTATGGTCAACAAATCCATCATAAAACGAAGCAGATCCAGTGGGGTCTGCTTCTTTAGTTCGTACAAATACTCTTATATGTATCAGTGATACAAGGACATTACTTTCTCTAAATTAACAATTAACTGGTTAACTTCATTCTGTGCTAAGCGTATAAGCATTTGATCGTATAAAGTAATAATTTGCCCATCCTCTTCATGCTGATGTTTATTTAAATAATGATAAAACTAACAAATTGGATTGGGGAAGGTTTTATCTAAACTAACTCCATATTCTCTAAGTTTTTCTATCCTTTTCAATGTTTTCTACACGAAAGGCAATATGGCTGATTACTCCTTCTGCTATCACCTTGTAGTCATTTAAAAATTGTAACAACTCAATTTTTTGATTTCCTGATTTTAACAAAGGTTATTGAACTGTTAATCTAGCCCCTGCCTATGAACTGTACCCCCTAAAATTTCTATTAAGAACTCAACCAATTCTTTCATTTTTTGTACAACTATTCCCACTTGAGAATACCTCATATCTTACCTCCTGGTTCGGTTGTATAATAGACTCTGAATGATATTCCCAAGTAAATATAATTCCATAACCTCATTTAAGTAAGAAGGGGCAGACTTCAATTTAGCCCAAAAATCTAATTGCATTTTTCACAAAATATAACTTCTTGATAGAAAAAGCAGTCTAAATCTAGTAAGATATCCACATGGAACATTAGAGAAGGGGTTAAAAAAATGAGCGTATTAAACGTGCAAAATTTAAGTCACGGTTTCGGTGATCGTGCAATTTTTAATAATGTGTCTTTTCGACTTTTAAAAGGAGAACACGTTGGACTAGTTGGGGCAAATGGTGAGGGTAAGTCTACTTTCATGAATATTGTTACTGGGAAGTTGCAACCCGACGAGGGGAAAGTTGAGTGGTCACGAATGGTTCGTGTTGGTTATTTAGATCAGCATGCTGTACTCCAAAAAGGTACTACGATGCGAGAATCTTTGAGTACTGCTTTTCAATATCTATTTGATGTAGAATCAGAAATCAATGAACTTTATTTAAAAATGGGTGATGACGGTGCTGATATCGATGCACTGCTTGCAGAAGTTGGAGAGCTACAAGAGACTTTAGATAGTAATGATTTCTATCAAATTAATTCAAAAGTTGAGGAAGTTGCTCGTGGTCTAGGATTAGACGATGTTGGACTCGATCGAGATGTAGATGATCTTAGTGGTGGGCAACGTACGAAAGTTTTACTAGCTAAGCTTTTGCTAGAAAAGCCTGAAATCCTATTACTAGACGAGCCTACGAACTATTTGGATGAACAGCATATCGAATGGTTGAAGCGCTATTTACAGGAATATGAGAATGCATTTATCTTGATTTCACATGATATTCCATTCTTGAACAATGTTGTTAACTTGATCTATCACATGGAAAACCAAGAGTTGAATCGCTATGTTGGTGATTATGATAACTTCTTAAAAATTCATGAAATG
>DASQIV010000400.1:0-6443 GCA_035631415.1 Pseudoneobacillus sp.
GCCCCTGTTTTTTCTTCCAGGCTATTTAAGACTTTTTGATGTGTTTTTGTTACATCTTCATCTGTTAATGTGCGCTCAGGATCAAAATATTTCAATGAGAACGCAAGTGATTTCTTACCTGCTTCAAGACGGTCGCCTTCATACAAATCGAATATATGAACTTCTTTTAGTAGTGAGCCACCAGCTTCTTCAATTACCGCTTTTAATTCATTGGCAGATTTGTCTTTGTCTACCACTAATGCAATATCACGAGTAATAGAAGGATATCTTGGGATTGATATATATTTTAATGGTTCATTCTCTGTTGCAAAAACATCGATTAAATTGATTTCACAAACATACGTGTCTTTTAAATCCTTTTCTTTTTGTACTTGTGGGTGGATTTGTCCAACGAAACCAATATACTTTCCTTCTAATAGAACTTCTGCCGTACGGCCTGGATGCATACCATCCATTTCTACTTGACGGTATTCCACTTTAGCTTGCAGTCCAAGCTTGACAAATAATCCTTCTAAGATTCCTTTTAACACATAGAAATCAACTGGCTTTTTCTCGCCTTGCCATAAATGAGAGTGCCAAAGCCCTGTTAAGGCAATCGCTAAGTGTTCTTGTTCTTCTGGAAGTTCTTCATTCTCGTTTGCTAAAAATACAGCTCCCGTTTCATATAGACCTGTATTTTCATTTTGTCTTGCAGCATTGTACTTAAGAACCTCTAGAAGTTGTGGAACGATACTTAAACGTAATAAGCTACGCTCTTCACTCATTGGCATTGCTAAACGAATCGGCTCTTTTTTCTCTAAAGCATATTGACCAACCTTATCCTCACTTGTCAATGAGTACGTAATGGCTTGATAAAGACCAGCACTTTCAAGATAGCGGCGAGTGATTCGTCGTTTTAACTGATAAGATGTTAAGGCCCCAGGAGTAGCAGAGCCTATTGGCAATGTAGTCGGGATATGATCGTAACCATATAGACGAGCCACCTCTTCTACTAAATCCTCTTCAATTGTAATATCCCCACGTCGAGTTGGGATAATGATCGTGAAGGTTTCGTTATCTGTTTGGATTTCAAACTGTAATCTTGTAAAAATATCTTCGACTGTTTTTACGTCTATATCGGTACCGATAACCGAATTAATTTTTCCAAGAGTTGTCGTAACAACTGCTGGATTTACCTCTAGATAATCAACTTCCACTGATCCTTCTAGTACTTCTCCACCAGCGTATTTTTCCATTAAGTAAGTGGCGCGTTCAGCTGCTGCACGAACACGATTCGGATCTACACCTTTTTCAAATCTAGCACTTGCTTCACTTCGTAATCCATGTGTTTTAGAAGTTTTACGGATAGATGCACCTTTGAAATAAGCAGACTCTAATAAAACAGTTGTCGTATCAGACGTTACTTCAGAGTTTGCTCCACCCATTACACCAGCTAAAGCAACCGGAACTTGGCCATTAGTAATGACTAATTCATCACTAGATAATGTTCTCTTTGCATCATCCAGGGTTACGAGTTCCTCTCCTTCGTGTGCAAGTCGAACGAATATTTCCTTACTGCCTAATCGATCATAATCAAATGCATGAAGTGGTTGACCGTATTCTAATAAAATGTAGTTCGTAATGTCGACAACATTGTTATGCGGACGAATTCCTGCGGCAATTAAACGTCCTTGCATCCAAACTGGTGAAGGACCAATTTTTACATTTTTAATCACTTTTCCTACATATAAAGGATTTTCTTCTTTTGCTTCAACAGAAATGGTAATATAATCGGATGCTTTTTCTTGTCCTGTTGATACAGTCGCTTCTGGAAGCTTTACTTCTTTACCCAGAATTGCGGCTACTTCATAAGCAACCCCAAGCATACTTAAACAATCAGAACGATTTGGTGTTAAGCCAAGTTCAAGAACTTGATCATCACGATTCAAATGAGCTATCGCATCGGTTCCAACTTCTGCATCAATTGGGAATACATAAATCCCTTCAGAAAATTCCTTTGGAGTTAATTTTCCTTCGATCCCAAGTTCTTGTAAGGAACAAATCATTCCATTTGATTCTTCTCCACGAAGCTTCGCACGCTTAATTTTAAAATCTCCTGGTAAAACAGCACCTACAGTCGCCACAGCAACCTTTTGTCCTTGTGCCACATTTTTTGCTCCACAAATGATTTGAACCGGTGCTTCTGCCCCAATATCCACTAAACATTTATTCAATTTATCGGCATTTGGATGTTGTTCACGTTCTAAAACATGGCCAACGACGACACCACTAATTCCTTCATTAAGAACCTCTACACCTTCTACTTCAATCCCGCTTTTCGTAATTAATTTCGCAAGTTCAGAAGCAGAGATACCAGCTAAATCCACATAATCTTGAAGCCATTTATATGAAACAAACATTGATTAATCCTCCTAATTTTTACTCGTGAATCGAAAATTGCTTTAAGAAACGAACATCATTTGTATAGAAGTGACGAATATCATCGACACCATACTTTAACATCGCAATTCGTTCTGGACCCATACCGAAAGCAAAACCTGTGTATTTCTTTGAATCATAGCCAGCCATTTCAAGAACATTTGGATGAACCATTCCGCCTCCTAAAATTTCGATCCAGCCAGTTCCTTTACATACACTACAGCCATCGCCGCCACAAATTTTACAAGAGATATCCATTTCAACTGAAGGTTCAGTAAAAGGGAAGAAGCTTGGGCGTAGGCGAATTTGACGATCTTCACCAAACATTTTCTTCACAAAAACTTCTAGTGTACCTTTTAGGTCACTCATTCGAATGTTTTCGCCTATAACTAGACCTTCAATTTGCATAAACTGATGGGAGTGAGTTGCATCATCATTATCACGACGGTACACCTTACCAGGACAAATAATTTTAATTGGACCTTTTGCTTCGTTCTTTTCCATCGTTCTTGCTTGAATAGGAGATGTATGAGTACGTAAAAGAGTTTCCTCGGAAATATAGAAGGAATCCTGCATATCTCTAGCTGGATGTCCTTTAGGTAAATTTAAAGCTTCAAAGTTATAGTAGTCTTTTTCCACTTCTGGACCTTCTGCTACTGTATACCCCATTCCAATAAATAGGTCTTCAATTTCTTCAATAATGCGTGTTAATGGATGATGATTACCTTGTCTCACTGGTCTACCTGGTAACGTTACATCAATTTTTTCTGAAGCTAGTTTTGCATTAATCACATCTGCTTCAAGCTTACGTTGCTTTTCTTCAATTTTCGAAGAAATGGACTCACGAACTTCATTTACAAGTGCTCCCATTTTTGGTCGCTCTTCTTCCGACAATTTCCCCATCCCACGTAATACCTCTGTAATAGGACCTTTTTTACCTAGATAAGCAACACGAACATCATTTAATTGCTTAAGGTCTGAAGCTGCATCTATTAACCCAATCGCTTCTGTTTGCAGTTCTTTTAAACGATCTTGCATTTTGTTTCCTCCTTATTTTCTTAAAAGATTTTGCATGATTTTTTACCAATTTTAAAAAAGTAGACAAATAAAAAAACCTCAATCCCAAAAAGGGACGAGGTTTGATCGCGGTACCACCCTTATAAATGCAAACTATGTAAGCATTCACTTCATTAGAGATAACGGCTATGCCGGAACATCTTTACACTTGTTTAAAGTGGTCCCGATGTCAACTCAGGAGGTGAACTTCACTTGCCCTTTGCATAAAAATGCTTTCAGTCTTGGCATCTTCTCCCTAAAAGCTAGGTGCGAGCTACTTTTCTCCGTCAATGTTTTTTGATATCATGCAGTTTTGCTGATTATTATATTATAAAATGCGCTTTAGTTCAAATCGTTCTTAAATATTTTTAAAATAATATAGTAAAATTCCCGCAGCAACAGCCACATTCAGGGATTCACTTTGACCCAGAATCGGTATATATAGATTTTGATCGGTCTGTTTTAATAATTCTGGCTGGATACCATTCCCCTCATTCCCTACCATTAAAGCAAAGGATGTAGAAGGCTTAACTTTTGTATAAATGGTTCCATTTTCTAGGGCAGTACCGTAAATAGGAACGTTTGATTCCTTTAGTTTTTGAATCCATTCTGATAAGTCGCCTCTTATGATTGGTAAATGGAAATGACTTCCTTGTGCAGATCTTAATACTTTCGAGTTATAAATATCCACACTCCCATTACCCACAATGACTGCATCAATTCCAGCTGCATCAGCAGTACGAATGATCGTTCCAAGGTTTCCCGGATCCTGGACTGCATCTAAGAGTAAATAACTTTTCCTATCCGCAAAAAATTCTTGATGTGGTTGCTTACATACCGCAAAGATTCCTTGTGTGTTTTCCGTTTCTGCTAATTCTTTTAAAACTTCCTTATTAACGGTAGTAACCGGAATCGAACCATAATTGATTCTTGGCGGGATTTCCACCTCTTCAGAAACAATGATTTCCATTACGGTATCATCTACTTTTAAAGCTTCTTCTACTAAATGAAAGCCTTCAACGAGAAATGTTTTTGTCGTTTCCCGTTCTTTTTTCGTATGTAGTTTTTTCCACTGTTTTACTTGAGGATTTTTTGAAGAGTGAATGTATTTCACTTGTCTAGCTCCTTTTAAAATAACCATTTTCAATTTTACTATTATAGCCTATTTTTCATACATATTAAAAGCAAATATGGAAAATCATATGAAGGAAAAGTAAGAAAGGAGTGAGATGAATGAATTTAAATCTACGCAACGCCATTGTTCACAATGTTCAAGGTAATTCACAAGATGAATTAAGAGATACAATTGTTGACGCTATACAAAACGGTGAAGAAAAAATGCTTCCAGGACTTGGAGTACTATTTGAAATTATCTGGAATCATTCTTCAGAAGAAGAAAGAAAAGAAATGTTAGATGCCCTGGAATCTGGACTGAAATAAAAGTAAAACCCCGAAAATCATTTCGGGGTTTTACTCTTTTTATAAAGTAAAATTGTATAACTTTTTTGGACTTTGAAAATTGTCCAGCTCCAGCGGGGAAGAAAGTACTTCATTTCTTCCTGCCTAGCCCCTCGAGGGAGGAAAAAAGATCATTTCCTCCTTGGTCAAATAACCTCTAGCAAATGAAGTCAAAGTTCGGACTTCCTATGCTAGAGAACATTTGCTTGTCGGAGCTAACCAAGGCGCTTGCGCTTTTTTTATTCGTAAGTAATTTTATCTACTGTTTCTTTGTCTAAACGTTTTGTTACTTCAACGATTAATTTTACAGCATTTTCATAGTCATCACGGTGAAGCATAGCGGCATGAGAATGAATATAACGAGTGGCAATTGTGATTGCTAATGATGGTGCCCCTTTATGAGATAAGTGCATCGATCCTGCATCAGTACCTCCACCAGGAATCGCATCAAATTGATATGGAATTCCAAGTTCATCAGCAACACCAGTTACAAAGTCGCGCAAACCTTTATGTGAGACCATTGATGCATCATATAAAATAATTTGTGGCCCCTTACCCATTTTACTCATTGCTTCTTTTTCTGAAATTCCAGGAGTATCTCCAGCAATTCCAACGTCCACTCCAAAACCAATATCAGGTTCAACAGCATTAGCAGAAGTACGAGCACCTCTTAATCCTACTTCTTCTTGAACAGTCCCTACACCATAAACAACGTTAGGATGATTTTCTGCTTTTAACTGCTTTAATACATCGATAGCGATAGCACAGCCAATTCGATTATCCCAAGCTTTTGCTAAAAGCATTTTTTCATTATTCATCACAGTAAATTCAAAGTATGGAACAACCATATCGCCTGGGCGAACTCCCCATTCCATTACCTCTTCACGGCTAGAAGCACCAACATCAATGAACATATCCTTAATTTCAACTGGCTTCTTTCTAGCTTCCGCAGATAAAATATGTGGTGGTTTTGATCCAATAACCCCTGTTACATCACCATTTTTTGTAACGATCGTCACACGTTGAGCAAGCATAACTTGTGACCACCATCCACCAACGGTTTGAAATTTAAGAAAGCCTTTATCATCAATACTTGTAATCATAAAGCCTACTTCATCTAAGTGTCCAGCGACCATAATTTTCGGACCGCCTTCTTTTCCCACTTTTTTCGCAATCAAGCTTCCTAGATTATCGGTTGTCACATCGTCAGCAAAAGGCTCTATGTATTTTTTCATTACTTCGCGAGGTTCTCTTTCGTTTCCAGGGATCCCTTTGGCATCCGTCAAATCCTTTAACATTTGCAATGTTTCATCTAATTTTGTCATGATTTTGACTCCTCTTTTTTATGTATTCTATTTTTTCATTATACAAAACGAGAAGAGAAATGTACAAATTTTCTGCTAATAACCTTTCTCTTGTCTTTGATAATTTACTTCATTTTTATTTATATATGCCTGTTCAATATCTTGATGGTTAAAACCAAGCAGTTCACCTAATAACAAAAATTCATT
>DASQIV010000401.1:0-3943 GCA_035631415.1 Pseudoneobacillus sp.
ATTTATGCGAAAATTGACTGCAATCAATATGAGTTACTAATAAAGCTAAAAGATACTGTGTTAATTAAATTGGAACTATTTTCTAAGTTTCCGGATATGTTCGACTTTGTCCGTATTACTTACGAAGAAGAATCTCCTGAAATCAAAAAGGATCTCGAAAAACGAAATAAAGAGGCTATAGCCAATAGTTATCTCAAACTTTTTGAAAACATTGATTCGTCTCTTTTTAAAGAAGGCATAGATATACAAAGAGCCATCACAATCATCGTTTGGACAATGGAGGGGTTAGGTAAGCAACATCAAGAAACCACCAAAGCTTTACCTTTAAGCCAAATAAATATGGATGAAGTTTTGTTGGAAATGGATCTTTTTATCGAAACTTTAAAAAAGGGATTCTATAAGTAAATAAACTGTTTTTCAATTAAGGGAGGGACAAGAAATGAATGTAATCGAAATAAACAACTTAACTAAAGCGTATGGAAACGCTAGAGGAATTACGAATATTAGCTTTAACGTTGAACAGGGGGAGATTTTTGGGTTTATAGGACCTAATGGTGCAGGTAAATCGACGACCATTCGGACATTACTTTCACTCCTTTACCCAACTAGTGGTAGTGCAAAGATCTTTGGTAAAGACTGTATTCAATTTGCACCCGAGATCAAAAAAGAGATTGGTTATCTACCTTCCGAGGTGTTCTATTACGACAATATGAAGGTAAAGGATTTATTAAAATACTCAGCAAGCTTTTATAAAAAGGACTGCCATAAAAGAATAATAGAGTTGGCAGAAAAAATGGATTTAGACCTGAACAAAAAAATTGATGACCTATCTTTAGGAAATAAAAAGAAGGTAGGAATTGTTCAGGGTCTTTTACATGAGCCTAAGCTCATTATTTTAGATGAGCCAACTAGTGGGTTAGACCCACTTATGCAACAACGTTTTTTTGATCTTCTTGAAGAAGAAAATCGAAAAGGCGCGACAATTTTATTTTCCTCTCACATCTTAAGTGAGGTTCAACGATTATGTAATCGCGTTGCCATAATAAAAGAGGGTAGAATTATTAACGTAGAAAAAATTAGTACATTAAAAGAGAATACCCACAAAAAATTTAAGATTGAAACAAAAACTCCTATTGATCATGGTTTCTTTTCTATAAGTGGAGTGACTGATTTGGTGCTTAACGGTAATATAACAACCTTTATATATAGAGGTAATATTAATGCGGTGTTGAAGAAACTTTCCGAAATTAACGTAAGCAATTTATGGATAGAAGAGCCTGACCTTGAAGAAATATTTATGCATTACTACGAATAGGAGGTCTAGAAATCTATGAATATATTCTTGTATGAATTGAATGCATATCGAAAATCCACGATTATCTGGACCATAGCGTTACTAGCTTTGGTCGCGCTTTTCTTGTCCATGTTTCCCTCGATTTCAAATGATGCAGAAGAATTTAAAAAGGTACTTGAAGGATATCCGGAAGGGGTTAGAAAAGCAATTGGACTTAATATAGATAGTTTCTTCTCTTTATTAGGGTTCTATTCTTATTCATTTCTGTATATCACATTATGCGGAGCAATCCAAGCGATGAATATAGGAGTCTCCATTGTCAGTAAAGAAGTACGGGAAAAAACGGCGGATTTTTTATTAACCAAACCAGTTACAAGAACAACGATATTAACTTCAAAAATCTTGGCAGCGGTAGCATCCCTATTAATAACGAACATTGTTTTTAATGTTGGATCGAGCTTAATAGCCTCCCAAGTAAAAATAGAAGATTTCAGTAAAAATACATTTCTTCTCATCTCGTTGGTATTATTCTTTATTCAGTTCATTTTTCTTGCATTAGGGCTTGTTATTTCTATATTAATGAGAAAAGTCAAATCCGTTATTACCATCTCTCTTGGCACAGTTTTTTCTTTCTTTATTATCGCTATGTTTAGTTCGACGAGTGGAGATGATTATAAACGTTATTTTTCACCTTTCAAATATTTTGATACTTCCTATATTATTAAACATTCATGCTATGAGAATTCCTTTTTAATTACGGGTATAGTGATTATCATAGTGTCGATTGTCACAAGCTATTTTGTGTATATAAAAAAGGATATACATTCCGTTTAGTGGAAGGTAAGGAGGGAATGGGATGAATATTTTTATGAGAGAAATAAAAGCAAACCGAAAATCTCTAATTATTTGGTGTATTGGTGTCATTTTCATGATTATTTCTAGTATGGGTAAATATGCTGGGATGTCTTCTTCAGGTCAATCCATGAATGAATTAATGGCAAGTATGCCTAAATCACTTCAAGTTATTATGGGAACAGGAGCTTTTGATTTGTCGAAGGCAAGTGGGTACTACGGGACCATTTTTCTATATTTATTGTTAATGGCAACTATTCATGCTGTTATGATTGGAGCCAATATTGTATCAAAAGAAGAAAGGGATCATACTGCTGAGTTCTTATTTGTAAAACCAATCTCAAGAAAGAACATTATCACTTTTAAACTAGCAGCAGCCCTTTTACAAATCATTGTATTTAATGTCATTACATTGATATCTTCAATTCTTGCTGTTGCCAAGTATAGCAGTGGGGAAAAGGTGACAGATGACATCACTTTATTAATGCTGGCGATGTTTATATTACAGCTTTTATTTATGGTGATTGGAAGTGCCATGGCTGCTGTAATGAAAAATCCCAAATCCTCAACAGCGCATTCGACAGGACTTTTATTAATAACGTTCATTTTATCCATCACGATTGATTTAAATAGAAATTTAGCGAGTTTGAACTACTTTACTCCATTTAAATACTTTGAAGCTAAAAATATAATGTATGGTGGAGGTTTTGACATTCCATTTGTCATATTATCACTTGTTTTAATTGCTACCCTTTCGACTATTACTTATGTATTTTTTCAAAAAAGAGATTTATATGTTTAATGAATAGTATAAATATTCCTGGTAAACCAAAAAAGTAACCTATTATTAAATATAGGTTACTTTTTTCTACGTACATTTAAGAGAAGAATTTTCCTTATTTCCAACGCTCTAATTTATGTATATTTCTTGTAAAGAATCCATGGAGAAACTTAGGTATTTTAAACTCACTTAATTTTCCGCTTACAAGATCTTTCATATCGGTAACATTAATATGGGGTAAGGTGAATTCACCACCTAAATAACAATGGCTACAGTACATACTACTTTTTGTACCATTCTTTTCAGTACCCCCACCGTTTTCATCTCTTGAAAATGGCATTCCACAGCTTTGGCAATTTTTATTAGTACTCATTTTTTGAATCCTCTCATTATGTAATAATATTAATGATTATAGCAAATGATTAAGTGGTTAATCCAATAGATCTTTTATAGTTGATAATATTGTTGAATTGACGATATTTGTAATGTTATTGTGATAATAGTACTAATTCATTTTATTTTTATTTAAGCAAGGAGATTTGAAAAATGGTAGATTTTTTAGAAGTTAATTATTTTGCCGTACTGCTAGCAACAGTAGCAACGATGATCATTGGATTTTTGTGGTATTCACCCGTGTTATTTGGAAATGTATGGATGAAAGAGATTGGATTAAAACCGGAATCGATGTCAGGCGGGGGACCGAAGACATATGTATTAACTGCTTTGACAGCATTGATTGGGGCTTTCTTACTTGCTTTGTTGCTGACATTAGTTGAAGAAAAGACACTTGTATCCGGGGTTACCATTGCAATGATCATGGCAATCAGTATATCTGCAAAGATTGGAATGAACTATTTATTTGAGAGTCGTTCTAGTAGACTTTATATGATTACCATTGGTTATCATCTGGTCTCTTATCTTGTAGCTGGCATTATTATCGGTTTAATGTAATAAAAAAACAGCAATTTGAGATCCTTCGCTCATTTTGCTGTTTTTTTGTTGATCTTTTATTTATT
>DASQIV010000402.1:0-4419 GCA_035631415.1 Pseudoneobacillus sp.
GCTTAAACGACCCTCTTCCTACTCAATATATTCGTTGGATTGGTGGCGTTCTACAAGGAGATTTTGGGGATTCTTTTATACACAAGATGCCTGTTATGGAATTAATCGGTGAAAGATTACCAAATACCATTACCTTAGGCATTTGTTCATTATTAATTACTTATATGCTTGCTTTTCTAATGGGACGTTATTCTGGTCGTCGTGCTTATTCAGTAGGAGATTATTTAATATCAGGGGTCAATTATTTAGCATTAGCGATCCCAAGCTTTGTTGCAGCTTTAATAGCAATTTATGTATTTGCCATTAAACTTGGCTGGGTTCCAGCAAGTGGTAGTATTGGGTCTGGGGTAGAAGTCGGTACCTATGCCTATTATATAAGTAAAATAAAACATACTATATTACCTGCAATAGTATTAGGATCTATGGCTACAGCTGGTTATACACAGTTTTTAAGAAATGATATGATTGAAAGCTCTCGCAAGGATTATGTTCGTACAGCAAGAGCAAAAGGTACGAAGGAATCGGCGATTTATAATAAGCATATTTTAAGGAATTCAGTCATTCCAATTATTACTCTTCTTGGATTTGACATCGCTGCTATATTTGGTGGAGCGATCATTACTGAAACGATCTTCACTTATCCTGGAATTGGTTATTTATTCGTTGAAGCAGTGGGTTCTCGTGATTATTCTGTTATGATGGCCATTGCTATGATGCTTACAATATTAACATTAATTGGTAACTTAATCGCAGATATTTTATACGGTTTAGTTGATCCAAGAATTCGTTTAGATTAGGTGGTGAGAGTGGATGGAACCAACAGTATCACATGAAAGTACACCGGCTTTAGTAAAACCTACTAAACCCAAAAGTCAATCACCATGGGTTCTCGCCCGCCGGAAATTCTTAAAAAATAAAGTTGCGATGATCAGCTTACTATTCTTATTAACTGTCTGCGTGTTATCCATTATGGCAGAACCTTTAACAATGCCGATTGAAGATACAGCAAAAATTAATATTCGTGAGATTGGTAAAGAACCTTCTGCGGACCATTTTTTTGGAACAGATAAGTCAGGAAGAGACATATTTGCTCGAACATTACATGGCGGTAAAACGTCATTACTTCTAGCATTTACCATTACTGCTTCTGTTGTAACAATTGGTACCATCGTTGGAGCTGTCTCTGGATATTTTGGTGGATGGGTTGATAACGTATTAATGAGATTTACAGATTTCATGATGAACTTCCCATTTTTACTATTTGTTATCGTTCTAAAGTCAATCTTCTTAGAATCTGGAACAGCAACCTTAATCTTTGTTATAAGTGTTCTCAGTTGGACAGGGGTTGCACGTTTAGTTAGAAGTAAAGTAATGGCAGAAAAAGAGAACGAATATATATTAAGCTCTATTTCAATAGGATGTTCTCCAGCAAAAACGATTTTTAAACATTTATTACCTAATGTTATGTCAACAATCATAGTACAAGCTACTCTAATTCTTGCAGGAATGATTGTTGCTGAAACTGGTTTAAGTTTCTTAGGCTTTGGGGTTCCAATGAATATCCCAAGCTGGGGGAATATGCTTAATGAAGCGCGAAGCCCAGATGTTTTAGCGATTAAGTGGTGGATCTGGATTCCGCCGGCAGCAGTTCTTACATTAACTATTCTTTCTATCAACTTTATTGGTGAAGGATTGAAAGATGCATTTAACCCTAAATCTAACAGATAATCTACCATGATAAATGGTAGATTATTTTTTTTGTAATAAGAGTGCTGTAAACACATAATTAGATTTGTTTTTCATATATATAATAGAAATTGGACAAGGTTGAGGGTGTTAATAGTGTTCAAGCAAATACAGAAAATAAAGGTATGGAGTAATAAATATGTTATTTAGAGTATTTTTATTACTTACTGGATTTGGACTAGCTTGCACGGGTGGGGTGAGTACGATCGCCTATTTAAACCTCTTAACCATGGGAAATGGAGTTTGGGAATATTTCTCTTTTATTTCAAAAAAATTCGAATGTTATCTACTGCCCATTGGTATTCTATTTACTTGGATTAGTATTTATTATCCATCTAGTCAATGGAATGATGGAGAATGATTTCAAAATAGGAATAAATTTACTAAGGTCTGCCCATACTGATGGACAAACAGTTTCTTGAAGTGAGGGGTTGTACCATGCTATATCTTCATGATGTTTGGGTAAATTGGTTTGAAGGAGAAGAAAATGGATACAATGTATGTCATTTTCATGAATGGAGAAAAGATGACAGTGTAGAGTTACTAGATCAAGTCCCTCTATTAAAAGTGGAACCTATTTTGTTCAATTATATAGAGAACGACTTATCAGAATTACCTCAACAGCTATTAGATGATATTTTTCAAAAAGCATTTTTAAGAAAGAATCATGAAAGAGTCCAGATGGAATATTGTTTTGTCGTAACTGATGGTATTGGAATTATAGTTGTGGATACGATTGGATACAATATCCCTATTAGGAAAAGTAGACTTATTCCAAGGCAAGAACAACTTGTATATGAAATGGTTGAGAACCATTCCGCAAGGAAATATAATTTTAACCATCAAATGTTGAAAAAGGATTTTCATATTTTGGCTCCTGAGCCTGAATTAATGTCAGGACTAACAAGAAAAGAAAGACAACTTAAACAATTGTTATTTATGGCATTAGATCAATTATATTCATCCAAAAATACTTCAGAAATTAGATATTGGTATACAGAATGGAATCCAATTAAATATTCCTATATACAAAATCTAGAATTTGATAAGATTTGGAATCAATTATTTGAAGAAGTAAAACAAGGTTGGACAACCAAACACTCTATTTTTTGTGAAAACTTGATTAAAGGACAACCGTTTTTCGAAAAACTGTGGGATATGGAACATGGTCCAAAAGTAAATTAGTCGAGGTCAATTTGACCTCGACTAATTTTTTTATAATCCAAAGTTTATTTTCTTTTTCTCCCTAATCCCATTGCATTTTCCATTTTTTTAACCATTTTCGATGCAACCTGGTTAGCTTTTGCAGCACCTTGATCTAATACTTCATCAAGATAAGAAGACTCCATTAATTCATGATACTTTTTTTGGATAGGCTCAAATTCATTAATAACTACTTGGGCTAGGTCTGATTTAAAATCTCCATATCCCTTACCTTCATAAAGAGTCTCGATTTCAGAAATAGACTTATTAGATAGGATAGAGTAAATAGAAATGAGGTTGGATATACCAGGTCTATTTTCTTTGTCAAACTTCACAATACCTTCAGAATCAGTTACAGCACTTTTAATTTTTTTCTCAATTTGTTTAGGATCATCCAATAAACTTATAAATGCTTTTTGGTTTGGATCAGATTTGCTCATTTTTTTGGTTGGTTCCTGAAGTGACATAATTCTTGCTCCAATTTTCGGAATTCTTACTTCAGGAATAGTAAAGATATCGTTGTATTTTTTATTAAATCTTTCTGCAATGTCTCTAGTTAATTCAAGATGCTGTTTTTGATCTTCACCTACAGGTACAAGATTTGTACAATATAGAAGAATATCAGCAGCCATTAAAGGTGGGTATGTTAACAATCCTGCAACAACTGCTTCTTTACCTGTTGATTTGTCTTTGTACTGAGTCATTCTTTCTAATTCACCAATATAGGCGACACACTGTAGCATCCATCCAGCTTGGGCATGAGCAGGAACCTCGGATTGTATAAATAAGGTAACCTTTTCTGGGTCAATTCCTACTGCTAAATAGAGAGCCGCTAGACTGCGTATGTTTTGACGCAATACTAATCGATCTTGCGGAACTGTGATAGCATGTTGGTCGACGATACAGAAATAGCAATTGTACTCATTTTGTAGTTCAATAAATTGCTTGAGAGCACCAATATAATTTCCTAAGGTGATAGTGCCACTTGGCTGAATACCTGAAAAGATAGTTTGCATAGAATCTTAACCTCCATTTAATTAATATTAATTAAAAGCATTTTCTGCACAAAAAAAGACCATTCGTCCATAAATAGGGACGAATGGTCCGCGGTGCCACCCTAATTACTCAAATGAGTCTCTTAACCCTTATCAACGTGATAAGGTACCTTGATAACGAAAGGTAAGACGTCAAGCCATAAGATTGCAATATCATCCTGCTTGAAGCTCAAAAGCCCATTCCATTCATTGGGATGTTTGTTTTCACCGACCACAAACTCTCTAAAATCCTACAATTGAATGTACTACTCTTTTTCGTAGCTTTTAATTAAATTATTTCTTAATAAGATAAATCATTTTTAAAAGAAAATCAAGTATTCGATAATTATTAAAGCAATAATTATCAAAATATAAGAAATTATTATAATAATTAAAGAAGAATTTTGTCGAAAAAAGACTTATATACTATGGCTTC
>DASQIV010000403.1:0-2934 GCA_035631415.1 Pseudoneobacillus sp.
TTTCTGACCAAAAATATGAAGCCATCTTCTGGGATGGTATGCCTGACCTCAATTACAACAATCCAGCTGTCATGACTGAAATGAAAAGTGCAGGTCAATTTTGGTTATCTGATATTGGTATCGATGGATTCCGCTTGGATGCGGCAAAATACTTAATCAGCTCGCACCAATCAGCTACAAATCACGAAGACAATGCCAAATTATGGAGCGAATTTAAACAAGCTACACAACAAGCAAAGCCTGATTCCATTTTGATTGGCGAAATTTGGGACAGTGCCTCAATAGTAGGAAAATATCTAACTGCGCTAGATTCTGGATTTGATTTTGACTTATCTACGAAAATACTATCATCTGTCAAAGGGGAAACAGATGCTGGAATAGCTTCTAGCTTAGAACGTACAAGAAGCTATTTCCAAACCGTTTCTGACACTTACGAAGATAGTACATTTATTACCAATCATGATATGAATCGAATTATGAGTGAGCTAAATGGCGACATTAATCACGCGAAAATGGCAGCTTCCCTTTTATTAACATTACCAGGTAATCCCTTTCTATATTATGGAGAAGAGATTGGTCTGGAAGGGAAAAAACCAGATGAGCATATTCGCGAACCGATGATTTGGACTCCTGATGAGGAAGATGAAATCCACTCTACATGGGTTAATCGCATATATAGTAAAAATAGAGATGAAATCGCGGTATCGGTTCAAGAGAAGAAAAAAGACTCCTTATTAAATCATTACAAAACCTTAATTGCAGTGAGAAGAAGTCATCCTACGCTAATGGATGGCGAAATCAAAGCCTCTGCAATCCGCACAAAAGGGCTTGTTTCTTTCGAAAGAACACTTGATAACTCTAAACTATTAGTATTGCACAATGTTTCAAAAGAGAAATTGACCATTACCTTACCAGAAGAAATGAAGGACGTTTATTATTCTTCAGAATCATATGCTAAAAAAGGACAGGAACTTACCCTTTCACCTTATTCGACGATGATAATGGAAGCAAAATAATCAAGAATAGCCAAGAGGATTCTTGGCTTTTTTCTTGTTAGTAGTATCATAAATAACATATAATGGTATTTTATAGCTGTTGTTAGAACATAATTTTTTAGCAGAGAAGGGTGAACAACATGGAGATTATTCTAAAACCGTCCGCGGTTACAGAACTGAAAAAATATGACTTTGGTGTAAATGAAGGGGTTAGAATAGAATCGATCTTTTTAGGTAGCTGCGCAATTTATGCTGAATACCATTTAAAACTCGATCAAAAGGGTCAGGATGATGATGTATTTGTAATAGAAGGTATTCCAGTGTTCGTTTCAAAAGAAAGTCAAAAGCACCTTCATCATCGAATTTCCTTAGATTTTAGTCCAAAGCTTGGCTATAAGCTTTCTTCAGATGAGGAAGTGTATCGATACAATCTTAAACTTGAAAGGTAGGAGTTATTTTGGAAATGTCGACTTTACCAGCTGGACAGCCAGCTAAAAGCATATTCGCCAACCGAATTGTTTTAGCTATAATGTCTTCGAGCTTTTTGTTACAACTAGGTATTTGGGTAAGAAATTTTGCGATTCTCTTATATGTAACGGATATAACTAATAATGATCCTGTGTACGTATCTTTGATTTCTGTAGCGGAATTTGTACCGATTTTTATCTTTTCCTTTATTGGTGGTACCTTTGCAGATAGGTGGCGACCTAAGCTTACAATGGTTTGGTGTGACTTTTTATCAGCTGTGTCCATTTTTATTGTATTACTAACCCTTATTTATGGCTCTTGGCATGCGATTTTTTTCGCTACACTTGTGTCGGCAATCCTATCACAGTTTTCCATGCCATCTGCTATGAAGCTTTTTAAACAGCATGTATCGAGCGAGCAATTACAATCCGTAATGGCCATGTTCCAAACGATGATGGCTATTTTTATGGTAATCGGTCCGATTTTAGGAACGTTTGTTTATCAAAAATATGGAATTTACACATCTATTGGAGTTATGGGAGTTATGTTTTTACTATCTGCCGCTGTCTTAATGTTCCTTCCAAAAGATTTGGAAAAGGAAAACAACGAAGAACAAAATAATTTTAAAAAAGAATTAGCCGATGGATTTCGATATGTTTTATCAAATAAAGTTCTAAAAACAATGGGTGCCGTTTTTATTGCTTGTGGCTTAGCTGTTGGACTCATTCAACCATTAATGATTTTTATAACCATGGAGAATTTAGGCAAGACGAAGGAATTTCTTCAGTGGTTATTAATGGCTAATGGTATTGGTATGTTATTGGGTGGCGGGATTGTTTTCGCTATTTCTAAAAAAGTCTCAGCCCAAAAGCTTCTTGCGATTGGTATCTTCACTGGTATGATTTTTACCATCGGAATCGGCTGGTCTACCAATCCTGTTTTAACCCTTGTATTACAGTTATTAAATGGATTGTTTTTCCCATGCATCCACATTGGGATTAATACGTTAATATTAAAAAATTCTGATGAGGCTTTTGTTGGGCGTGTAAATGGTGTTCTCAATCCGCTCTTTATGGGAATGATGGTTGTTGGAATGACCGTTTCTGGTCTTATGAAAGAACCATTTACGTTATTTGGTGTATATTTATTTTCTGGGATCTTATTTTTCCTAGGGTCCTTGCTAGTTGTTCCACTTTTTAAATTGAAAGAAGAATCACCCGCAAAACCAGTCGTAAAAGTGCAAGAATCATAGACAAAATCTAAACCACAGTCTACCTGTGGTTTTATTTTCTTTTTGGTAGGAGGAATTTACGTTGCGTAAGAGATATGAAAATTTAGATTCAGTCAATAACAAAAAAACGGTTCGAGATATGCGTCGTTGGATGAAAGAGCGACGTTCAAAACAAAGGACCTAACACAACAAATCTCGCATGTTGCAGAAAAGGAGTATGAAAAACTCTACCACAATCAA
>DASQIV010000404.1:0-5629 GCA_035631415.1 Pseudoneobacillus sp.
GATAATCTTATCTTTTTCCATTTCCAATGCGGATACAATATAGGCAAATCCATTCATTAAAAAGTAAATGACATTAGATTGTACTCGTTCATATTCTCCTAAATACGTATTTAAAATAATAAAGACTGAATATAGAACAACAAAAAATATCGCTATTTTATTAAAAATAATCATGTTCATCATCCCTTCATTAGGATTCTTATGTTTATCATATTTGATTAAAGCCAGTCTTATGCAAGCTTTGAAAATAGCAGAAAAATCAGTGGATTAATAAATAATTAGTGAAACGAAATAGAAACTAATCCGTCTTATATATTGAGGGATTTTTAAGGAGGAAAAAACATGAAAAAATATTTAATGGGTGTTATAGCTCTTATATTATTGTTAAGTTTTTCTTTGATAGGCTGTTCAAGTAAAGGAAGCAGTTCTTCTCCGATAAGTAATGAAGGGCAACAAAAGGGGGAGCAGCAAACTCCTGAATCTGCTGAGAAGGTTGTGACAGAACTAGTAATGGAATTCTGTCAAACCCTTCAAAAAGTATCTCTATCAGCCTCACAAGAAATAGTGAACAAGAGTATTCAGGAAAATTATAAAGATTTTGTTTCTCCAACCCTTCTTTCAAAGTGGATGAAGGATACTCAAAATGCTCCAGGAAGGTTGACTTCAAGTCCGTGGCCTGACCGTATTGAACTAGTTTCGATTGAGAAATTATCAAATGATGCATACAAAGTAAAGGGAGAAATAATGGAGGTTACGAGCACAGAAAAAGCAGACGGGGGATTTGCCGCTAAACGCCCCATCACTCTTGTAGTGAAAAAGAACAATCAACTTTGGTTAATTGACGATGTCACGATCGGTGCATATGAGGAAATCGATAACATTGTCTATCAAAATTCTCAGTATGGATTTAATTTCTCTTTACCTGTTAGTTGGCAAGATTATAAAATTGTCACTGAAAAATGGGAGGGGCTAGCTAATAGTGGTTCACAAGGGGAAAAAGTTGTTGAAACAGGTCCGATGATCTTGATTAGACATCCAGAATGGACTTCTCAAAATCAGCGACAAGATATCCCTGTCATGGTATTTACCCATTCCCAATGGGATACATTACAAACGGAAGAATTTCATATTGGTGCAGCACCAATTGGGCCGAGTGAACTTGGCCGAAACTCAAAATACGTTTTTGCACTTCCAGCACGTTATAACTTTGCCTTTCCAACAGGCTATGAAGAAGTGGAGACCATATTGAACAATCAGGCACTCCAGCCGACAGAGTCTGTCGAATAAGTACTTGATAAACGTAATTCTTACAATTTCCGAGGAAATAAAAATAGTTCTGACAAATTATTGCCAGTAACTGTAGAAGTGTGTAATAAAAGGCTCATCGACATTGCTGTCATGAGCCTTTGGTTTTGTTTAGGAAATTATAAAATACTCGCTTGTGGATAACTTATCGAAACCATTATCATTCACGTCTAGCTCCAGCGGGGAAGAAAGTACTTCATTTCTTCCTACCTAGCCCCTCGAGGGAAGAAGAAAAACCACTTCTTCCTTGGTCAAATAACCTCTAACCTATGAAGTCAAAAATCAAACTTCATAGGGGAAAATGGAAGTCTATTTTTCCTTGGTTAGAGAACATTTGCTTGTCGGGGCTGGGAAAAAATGAACTGCTTTTTTCCTTGTTCAAGGCGCTTGCGCTTTTGTTCATTTCCTACACTACAACTCCACTCAACGGTTTCAAACTGAAATAGTCTAAAGCTTGATTGACGTCACCGATATTATATATTTTTTTCTCGAGACAAAATTGGATGACCAAATCTGTCGTGTCACTGTCTGATAAGGAATAACCGGCGGAGCTTAAGAGCTTGTCGGTTTCTTTATTGTTTAATTCAAGAGCTAGGGCAAGAGCGATAATCGTATTTTTTCGAGGACGATAGTCAGGAATAGATCTTATTTTTGAAAAAAGTTTTCGGTCCAAACCAGCTTTTTTATAAATATCAGCATCACTAGCTTCTTTTTTATCGATAAAACCAAACAATACCTGTTGCAAAGTTGGTTTGCGTTTCGCTTTGATAAAACTTTCTAATTCATTCGATTGTATGTCTTCAAGAATATGATGCTCTATATTTTTAGAGTAAACGAGTGCCTCCGATAACATTTTTTTGTTTAAGTGCAGATCTATATACACCTGTAGTTCTTCCAATATCTTTTGAGTAAGCATCCTATCAACCTCCCGAAAATGTCGCTTTGAAGGCGACCAAATGATGGAGAAACTTAGCTACTATTATACCATGATGGAACATAAGGAGGATAAATAGGATGAATAACCATGTGACGGAAATTATTTTTTTGCTTGATAGAAGTGGATCAATGGCAGGGCTTGAAAGCGATACGATTGGTGGGTTTAATTCATTTGTAAATAGACAATGCCAACAAGAAGGGGTAACACTTCTAACAGCTGTCCTTTTTGATGATAACTATGAAGTGTTATGGAATGGTCTGGATGCGAACAAGGTGAAGCTATCAGAGAAAGAATATTATGTTAGAGGCTGTACAGCACTGCTTGATGCAGTCGGAAAGACGATTTTAAATGTAGGTCACAGACTTTCAAACACCATTGAGGAGCAAAGACCTGATAAAGTCATTTTTGTCATCACAACAGATGGAATGGAAAATGCGAGTCGTGAATTTACTTATCAAAAGGTGAAAGAGCTCATTCAACACCAGCAAGAGAAGTATAATTGGGAGTTTATATTCATGGGAGCCAATATTGATGCAGCGAAAGAGGCAGAAAACATAGGCATTGCCATGGAACATGCCTACAACTTTGAAGCTTCAGAAAAAGGTGTTGAAAAAATGTATACCATGATCTCTGCAGCAGTTATAGAGAAAAGAAAGTCATAGAAGTAAAAAAACTCCTCCATTTAATTTATAAAGAGGAGTTTTTTTATGAAAAGGAGAGGGATTAAAAATAATGGACTGGAGCTAATAACAGCTACTCTATTTTTATTATTTTAAAATAAAACACATCATGCTGTTATCTTCATGTACATTCCAGTCTACGAAGATATCAGCTACGGGCTGTTTAAATATCGTTTCAAATCGTCCATCCCGATGGTAATATGACTTTTCTAATTCATCTTTTGTGATTAAAAGTTCCTCTTGAAACCCTTTTAAAATCAGAGCTTTTTCAATAGGTACCAATATCCCAAATCGTTTTACTAAAAAGTACTTTTCGGAAATTTGATAAGCTTCCATTTTTTCAGGACTTTTTTCTACCAAAATACTTATTCGATCTACTTCTTCTAATAAAGATTGATATTGTGGGAATGGTTCGGTTCTTTGATCATCCATTATTTCACTCTCAAATTCGACCATTATGATGCCAGTATTATTCATATAATTCCAGTCGTGGTAGAAGCTTACGATATCCTGATCTAATTCGAGCTCAAGCACTCCTCTTAATTGGGCTAATATGTTTTTCATCACAATATTTCTTGAAATCTCAATCGTTTTTGAATTCCCACTCTCAAGTAAAATGGTTTCCATAGGGGAAAGAAATCCGCGGATATAGAAAATAAGAAATTGATATTTGACAGATGCATGACATGAATCTGGACCTCTTCCAAAATTCTTCCTTAATAATTTACTCGTTAAATTGCTAATACTTAATAGTTTTTCTTGAATTGAACTTGGCATTTTATTCACCCTTTCGATCCAACCATAATTGTTTTTTATATCTTGTCCTATTTGGTTGCCAATCATGTTTAGCTAAGGTAAAGTTATATTGGATGGATGAATTGAGGTCATTATCTTTAGATTTAAAATAAGTTGCTGTTTCGAATAATTTCATAAAACCTTTGTTTGGAAGATGATATAGACAATTACGATTGAGCTCATGCATAAGCCAAAATAGACGCTCCATTAGGAGTTCTATTTTGGCTTTTTTGTTTTTTTTTATACCACCGAGGGGTATGTTGAGTGCCGTCATATTATTTTCTATATTTGAAAGGATATTTAACAGATGAAGGACCTCATTGTACAACTTTTTAGCACTGTGTTTCTTACTTTGCTTTATCAAATGTTTTGGGAGGGGAAGGGCAAAACCTTTTACACAACTACAAAAAATAGAATTATTACATTCATGATTGGCAGTGTTTCAATCTGGCTATGTATGACTTTTCCAATAACCATTTTAGATGGATATCTTTATGATTTGCGCGATGTTCCCTTAATGATTGGGATTTTATACGGGGGTTCCGGAGTTGGAGTCACTTTAACCGCCTTTATGATCGGATACCGGTTTATTATAGGGGGTCATGGGGTATTCTTAACAATCCTATCACATGCTATTGTACTTCCGTTTATTTTCTATCAAATCAAGAAGTTCCCGCATTATTCGCATAAACAGAGAATAAAGGTAACCACTTTACTAAGCATTTTTTTATCGATGATGGTAATGATCGTCTCCTTAGTAACAATTAGTTTAAAGTCTGGCTTTTACATCACAAAGGACATGATTCTTTTCTTTTTGTATTTTGTTTTATCGAACACATTTGGGATCAATATCTTGGTTTTTTTAATTGAAAAAAGTCGTCAACAGACACTCATTACGCAAGAATTGCAGGAAACGGAGAAAATGCGTGTTGTTAGTCACCTTGCTGCTTCTATTGCTCATGAAGTAAGAAATCCTTTAACGGTAGTTCGTGGTTTCATTCAAATGCTTGCTAAAGAAAATATGAATCAGGAGAAAATGCGAATATTTGGTGATCTAATGTTAAGCGAATTAGATCGGGCTCAGATGATCATAACGGATTACTTAAGTTTTGCTCGTCCACAACCAGACCCAAACAATCTTGAAACATTTGATGTAAAAACCAAAATACTAAAAGCTGTGAATGTAATGGTTCCCTATGCATTGGTGCAAGGGGTTGAATTTAAAACAACTGTTTCAGACCAGCTTTTTATTAGGGCAGAAAAAAGCAAATTAGAACAAGTATTGGTAAACCTTATTAAGAATTCCATTGAAGCAATGCCACGAGGTGGCACGATTCAAATTAGAGCTGAGCAACAAAATAAATACATTTTAATTGACATAATTGATCAAGGGGTTGGTATGACCTCTGAACAAATTGAACAATTAGGTAACCCATTTTTCACAACAAAGGAAACAGGAACAGGAATTGGAATTATGGTTTGTTATCGAATTATTGAAGCTTTAGGTGGCACACTTGAAGTTTCTAGTGAAGTGGGGAAGGGTACCCATTTTTCCATCCTGGTACCTGCTGAAACCATCGAAGAAAACATGACTGTTTAAATTTTTAAAAAGTGATTTGACCTATCTATCCAGTGCCTGTCCTTTTAGGTCTATACCTAAGGCGGGCACTTTTCTATTCTAGAAAGTGAATTTAGGAATGATATATAAATATATATGCAAAATAAAAGGGTGAAAAATCGAATGAAAAGGAGGGAAAATGATGACTAAGAAAAAGCAAACACCTTCGCCACAGGTTGATCAAAAGCAATTACTAGAAGATAAAGTCGAAGCACTTCAAAACAATAATTTTGAAGATGATCATGTTCGTCGCGGAACACCGAACGGAGCACAAGGTCAATAAAAAGTGAAATG
>DASQIV010000405.1:0-2902 GCA_035631415.1 Pseudoneobacillus sp.
ACCACCTGTTGCTTTAGCTGCGATTACTGGTGCAATAAAGGCGAATGAGGATCCTAGGTATGCAGGTACTTGAAACTTTGTAATAATTAAGAAGGCAATCGTTCCAAGTCCACTTGTGATTAATGCAATAGCTGGACTAAGACCAACTAGGTAAGGTACTAATATTGTTGCCCCAAACATTGCAAACAAGTGTTGTAAGCTTAATGAAAGCCATTGTGAATTACTTGGTTTATCGTGTACATCTAAGATTGGTTTATTCATTTTTCATTTCTCCCCCATTTTAAGTTCCCTATAAAAAATACCCTCTTGCAGCAAGGAATTTCAGCATTGAGAAATTCCAAGGAATTTCAGCATTGAGAAATTCCAAGGAATTTCAAACTTCGGAAATTCCTTTGAGGCGCAAAAGGGTATGATAAGTCACAAAAAATAGATCTTTTGTAATTATCCCCTTTGCTAGCCTCACAGGACTACATTTAAAGGGTGTGCTATTTATTTTTCAAAAATACTAACTTGTTCAATATTATCTACTTCATTTAACTCGACAACTATTTTTTCTGAACTCGAAGTCGGAATGTTTTTTCCAACGTAATCAGCTCTAATCGGTAATTCTCGATGCCCACGATCCACTAGTACAGCTAATTGTATTGCAGCTGGTCGACCTATATCCATTAAGGCATCCATTGCAGCACGAACTGTTCTACCAGTGTATAATACATCATCCACGAGTATTACCTTCTGGTTCGTTATATCACTTGGGATATCAGAGCCTTTGACAAGTGGTTCTTCATCATGTGTCTTTTTCGTTAAATCATCACGGTATAGTGTGATATCAAGCTCACCAACTGGAATTTCCTTTTCTTCTATTTCTGCAATTTTTTCAGCAAGACGTTTTGCTATATATATTCCTCTTGTCTTAATTCCAACCAATACAAGATTTTCAATTCCTTTGTTTTTCTCTATCACCTCATGGGCAATTCTCGTAAGGGCTCTTCTAATTGCTTGTTCATCTAAAAGCACTGCTTTTTGAGTCATCTCTTTCACCTTCTTCCAACTTTAGTGGGAAACGGGTTATATGTCTAGAAACAAAAACCCTCTCACCGTTTTGATGAGAGGGTAGACGATTGCTTTTAAAAAGAGGATACAGGTATCCTACTTTTATAACCGTTTCCTTCTCAGCCTCACGGGACTGTTTTAAAGGACTTATTCAACTAACCTTATATTAAAGAATGACGCGAATTATGTCAACGATTATTTCTGAGATTATCTAATAACTCCTCAAAATCTGCAGGAAGTGGCGCTTCAAATTCTAAATATTCACCCGTTCGAGGATGGTTAAATCCTAGTAAACCTGCATGGAGAGCTTGTCCACCAAGATCTAATGTTTTTTTAGGGCCGTATTTAGGGTCACCGGCAAGAGGATAACCAATATACTTCATATGAACACGAATTTGGTGTGTTCTTCCTGTTTCTAATTGACACTCTACGTAAGTAAATTCATTAAATCTTTCTAATACATGAAAATGAGTGACAGCATGTTTTCCATTATAAACTACCGTCATACTTTGACGATCTTTCGGATCACGACCTAGTGGTGCGTCAATAGTACCATAATCATGAGGTATATGCCCATGAACGACGGCCTTATATTTGCGTGTTACAGTCTTAGCTACCAACTGATTGACTAAGCTTTCATGTGCTAAATCATTTTTGGCTACCATTAGTAATCCTGAAGTATCTTTATCAATTCGATGAACAATTCCTGGGCGCATTACACCATTAATACCAGATAAATCCTTGCAGTGAGCCATTAAACCATTAACTAAAGTACCAGACGAATGGCCTGGGGCTGGATGTACTACCATCCCTTTTGGTTTATTAACGACTAAAACATCGTGATCTTCATAATAAATTTCAAGATCCATTTCTTCTGGTACAACATCAAGTTCTTCGGGCTCAGGTATGCTAATTTCAACCTTATCATTTACATTACATTTGTAATTGGTTTTAATTTTTTGTCCATTAACAAGAATATGACCATCTTTTATCCATAATTGAACTTGGCTTCTAGACCATTCTTCATTTAGGTTGCTAATTACTTTATCAATCCGATCACTTTTTTGATCTTCATGAATGATGTGTTCCATCTTCTCCATACGTTTTCTCCTTTGCTTCTCTCTCTTCTCGCAGCATTTGTATCATTAAAAGCGCAACACCCACTACAAGTGCCGAGTCTGCAACGTTAAATACCGGGAAATCATAGCTGAAAATATAAGTATTAATAAAATCGACTACTTCTTTGCGAATAACACGATCAATAAAATTCCCAATTGCCCCACCTAGCATCAGTCCCAGAGCAATTCCAAGAAGTAATTTACCTTTTGCTACTTTTTGAATGTAATAAATAATTCCGATTATCACTATTATGGTAATAACATAAAAGAACCACATTTGACCTTGTAATATTCCCCAAGCAGCTCCTCGATTACGATGTGAGGTAATATAAAGGAAATTTTCAATAATAGTAATGCTTTCACCAAGTACCATCTTTTTCTCCACAAGCCATTTTGTTACTTGGTCTAATATAATGACAAAAAGGGCAATTATGTAATAAAACACAAAGAAACCTCCCAAACCTAATATCTATCGTCCCTTTGCATTTTAGCACACTATTGATTAAAACGACAATCAAATCGAAAGTCTAAACATATTAGGCTCATTTGTTAATCGGTTTCCTTAAATACGTTTTCATCTTATCGAAATCATCCAAAGACTGTGCGATAGGGACGGATGTTAATAAATCAAAAGGAATAAGTTCCCCAGATATTTCACATTTCCCATAATCACCACACTCTAATTTCTTTAGAGCAATTTCAATATCCCTTAATTCATCTTCTACATAGTT
>DASQIV010000406.1:0-2075 GCA_035631415.1 Pseudoneobacillus sp.
AAAGGAGGTTTCGGCCATACGCTGAAACCCAAACTTTGGGTAAAAATCTAAGACAGTTTCATTGGCGAATAGATAAAAAAGATCAGCATTAGCGTAATCTGTTAATACTTTATTCATTAACAACTGTGAATATCCTTTACCACGATGGTCTGGGTGAGTCATAACTGTACCAATTTGAACCGCGCTTTTTTCACTATTATTTATCGTCATATCGATAAGATTTACAGAAACATTTGCTACCACTTGGTCTTGAACGACAAAAGAATAAGGTATGTATTTATCGCGCCAGTACCCTTTCTGGTACCATGACTCAAATTCAATCCCAAAGATTAAAGTAGCTAATAGGTTAAAGCTCTTTCTTAATTTTTCATCGTGTTGATAGCCTTTTACAAATGATACTTCCTGCATATAAGTTCCCCTCGATTGGTTTTGCTATAAGTCTTATAAAAAATAAAAACACCCTCTTTTGTGAAGAGAGTGTTTTGGACAGAAGTCAATCCTAATTTTATAATATTTCTAATTATAAGTCTATATTTAAATTTTCTGCTCCTTATAATTGAGGATATAGGGTCCTATATAAAACGCAAAAAGGGTGGTTATATGTATTATTATGATCAATCTCCATATTCTGTTCGAGTGGAATGGGGAAGACGCGGAGCTAGAGAGGCTGCTGAAAGAGGGGATATCGTCATCATCGTGGATGTATTAAGTTTTTCGACGACGGTCATTACAGCTTTGGAAAATGGTGCAATTATTTATCCTTATCCTCCACATCTAAACGGAAAGGATTATGCAACAAAAATTGGGGCTGAATACATTTTAGGCAGAGCAGAGTCAGCAAAGCTTGGAATACCAACATTATCTCCTGTTTCATTTCATAAAGGGCATTCCAATATGAAGTATGTATTAACTTCTCTGAATGGTGCCTTTTGTACTTGGATTGCGGCTAAAGTTCCTGCTCTATTAGTGGGTTCCATTGTTAACGCATCCTCGGTTGCTATCGTTGCTAATCAAATAAGAAAAGAAACAAAGGCAAATATTACGGTAGTTCCATGTGGTGAACAGTGGGACGATGTACGAGATCAAGAAAATAGCCTGCGCCCAGCTATGGAGGATTATTTAGGAGCGGGAGCAATCCTTTCTTACCTAGATGGTGATCTTTCACCAGAAGGCGAAGTATGCGTAGGCGCATTTCAGCAATCAAAGGCAAAGTTGAATGATTTAATTTGGGATTGCGGAAGTGGACGCGAATTACGTGAACGGGGATTTGAGGATGATGTAAGTCATAGTAGTCGTTTGAATGTTTTTCAAACAGTGCCTATTTTAAAAGTGGATCAATTTGTGCCGGCAGAATCTGTAAATAAATAAATTGATTTTTATGAAATGTGCTTGTCCAAAAATGAAACATTAAGAAAGCACATATCAAAACAAATCTGACATGTGCCTTCAAATTTTTTTATGAAAGTACTTAAGGTGTGAGGAAGATCAATGTTTTCCTTATCGTTTTTTCTTTTTTGAATTATCGATTATCAGTTTATTTTTACTAATGCTTTCTAAGCTGACTTGCACGTATATCTTATTTTCTTCCATACTATTCACGCTTAAAACTTTTGCTTTTCTGCCTTTAATGGTTAAATCTTCCCCTTCGGATGGAACACGTTTTAGCAACTGGTTTAATAAGAGATTTTTGTTTTCAAAAAAATAAACAACAAACATTTTTCTCACCTTTTTCGTGTGGATTGTGTGAAAACTCCTTCCTATAAAATATTTGATTGTCATTAGATTTAGACCTAAATACTCCTATAAAAATCATTAAAAATAGGGAGAATGCTGCATAAAACAAGTACTGTTTAAAAATATGAAATTTTAATAGATGTACAAAGAAATATTACTTAATAAGTAAAGTTATTAGCCCAACAATGAATAGGACTCTTATTCATTGTTGGGCATAATTATTTTTGGGGAATAGGAAATATGATAACTTTATGAAATTTAAATGAATGAATGTAGGGAAAGAGGAAAGTGCGATATAGTACTTTGATTGGCTGATTGGTGGAAAATTCTAGTGTCAGGTT
>DASQIV010000407.1:0-2946 GCA_035631415.1 Pseudoneobacillus sp.
ATTTATGAATTAATCAACAAGATATTTTTTTTGACGTTTTATTATCATTATTGATAATAATAAACGAAAAAGGAGTGACCTGGTATGAAGAACTCAAAAACAAAACTAATTTTACATCCTGTACGAATGAAAATTGTCCAGTCTCTTCTAAATGGCAAAAAGAAAAATGTCCAACAACTAGCTGAACAAATGAAAGATGTTCCTCAAGCAACTTTATATAGACACATAAGTAAGCTTCTAGAAGCTGATGTCATTGAAGTAGTTCAAGAAAATCAAATACGCGGAACAGTAGAAAAGGTATATGGATTAAAGGAATTATCCATTAACTCTCAAGAAGAGCTGCTAAGCCTTTCGAAAGATCAACATTTAGAGCTGTTTTTAACGTTTACTACTCAATTACTTAATTTATATGAAAATTACTTGAGTCAAGAGGATGTTGATTTGGTGAGAGATGGTGTAAGTTATCGAGTGGCTAATCTTTACTTAACTGATAATGAATTTATGGAATTAGCTAAAGGGATCGGGATGCTTATTCAAGAAGCAATGTTAAATGAACCGACACCTGAACGGAAAGGCAGAAATATTGCAACAATTGTTATACCTGAAAAAACAAAGATAAGAGGTGTTAATGATGGAAAAAGAAATCATGATTAATGGTGACAACCCCATTTACGGTTCATTAACGATTCCTTCCGAGGAAGAGAAATATCCAGCTATATTAATTATTGCTGGGTCAGGTCCAATTGACCGAAATGGAAATGACCGAAAAGGTAAATATCCTACCAATCTTTATAAGGAACTAGCAGAGTTTATGAGTTCTCTAGGTTTTGTTACACTACGATATGACAAAATAGGTACTGGTAAGAGAACTGGGGATTGGATGGCAGCTGGGCTATCTGATTTAGTAGAGGATGCAAAGAAATCAATTGAATTTCTAATGTCTCATCCAAATGTTGATGCGCAAAAAATTATCGTATGTGGTCATAGTGAAGGTACTATCATCGGAACAAAGCTTACGGAAACATTTGAGCTTGGTGGTTTGATGCTTTTATCTGGTGGAGTAGATAATCTAATGGAGGCTCTTAAGCACCAACGTCAGTTTGCCTATAAAGAACTGTTTGCGACACCTGGAATAAAGGGTTGGTTAAATCGTAAATTGAAAGTGGATGTTAAAGGTGAAAAGCAAGTGGATGATCTTATGAAGAAAATTAATCAATCTGATAAAGACATCATAAAGATACAACTTTTCTTTAAACAACCAGCAAAGTGGTTACGGGAACATAATGCCTATAACACAAGAGAAACTTTGAAAAAGGTAACATGTCCAGTTTTTGTGCTTCAGGGAGACAAAGATGCTTTAGTAAATAGTGAAGTGTTGAAAGAATTGTCACATCTAGTAAAAGGGAAAAGTGAATATCATATTATTCCTAATATGGAGCATGGCTTACGCCTTCAACCAGAACCCAAAAGTATATTAAATTCAAGAAAGATTTTTAAGGAAATTTTAACGCGACCTCTTCATGAACAAGGATTAGCAAAAATCTCAGCATGGTTAGAAACTAATTTTATAAATGAAGAAGTCACCGATCAAAAGCAAGGGGTAAGCTAATCAGAAAAGTCAGGTACTATGCGATGTACCTGACTTTCTAATCTATAGGTTCACCTAAATAGGCTTCTTTAGGCAATTGAGGAAAAATTCCATTATATAATGTAAAGTCCATATGATAGTTTAGCTTTTCTGGATAGCTATTAAGAAATGGAACTTCCTTTGGCCTTAATGGTGTAGCTTCAAAAATGATAGATTGGATTTCCCCTTTTTCTAAAACCATAGTTAGAGAACTTTCCTTTTGTTTTTTAAGTAAGATGCCATTAAGCTCGATTTCAGGGAGCAAATGAAAAAAAGCTTTAAATGTTTCTTGTTCCCCATGTTTGATTCTCGTTATTTTATATGCGTTTTTTAAGAGTTCTTTACTCCAGTTGAAGGGATTATCTAAAGGAGACAATTCTTCCATGAATCTATGAGGATATTCACCTACTTTCCACTCATTCCCGGAAAATATAAAAAACTGTTTCTTTTCTAGATAAACGTTAAAGTTAAAAGAGCTACCATCTGACACAGGAGTTTTGATACTAAGCTGTGAATGTTTAGAAGACCATAATCCTCTACTTTCAAAAACATTCGTATCATCTTTTACAAAATTTGTTTCAAACTGGTAGGATTTTTGCTCAAATTCGTTTAATCGTTGAATCCATTGATGATAATCAAATTCTTGATGGCTTGGTAGGAAGGAAAAACCCACAAAGCTTCCTATCATAATGGCCAAAAGGGGAATTAACCAATTCTTCACAGGTCTAAAGGTAACCATTAACATCGTAACCTCCGCTCTGCTGCCAATAACCAATTTTTCGTTCTTTAGTAAATTCCAATCTTTCCAACCACTTAACGGATTTATACCCATACAAGGATGGATGATACAATCTACACGGAAATCCCTGTACATGCTTTAATGGCTGACCATCTAATTCAAATACTAAGAGAGCCTCCTCATTTAATAACTGCTCAACTGTAAAAGAATCAAAATATAATTGGTCTCCTGAATAAGCGGTAGCATACTGGCCCGTTGTATTTAACTGTAATGTATTAAAAAGATCCTTCAATAATACGCCTTTCATCTCTACACTTCTTACACTCCATCCCGTCACGCAATGAAAATCTGTGATAATAGTCGTTTGGGGGAAACGAGGAACATCTTCTAATTTTACAATACTTGACTGATTGACTAAGCCATCAATTGTTAATGACCAATTCTCCTTTTCATAGCGAGGAATATTGTTCGTTACATTATATATTCTAAAATATCCTTTTCTTTTTGGTAGGTCATTTGGAATGGATAGAATGGGTGATAACCATCGAACTGAACCCCCAATAGCCATTGAAAAAATGCC
>DASQIV010000408.1:0-5347 GCA_035631415.1 Pseudoneobacillus sp.
AAGGTCAAGTAGTCTATTGGAAATATTTTCTCGGCTTGACCTGATTTACTTTAATCATTTTCATTTCATTTGACACATTCATTACTTATGGAAAAATCTATTGTTCAACTAAACCTAGCTCGCTCTATTAAGGGATACAGAAATTCCTTCTAATACCTCTTCCTAGGTAAAAAAATTTATATTTTTTCATATCAAACGTTATAATACGAAATGGAGGTGTGTTCCATGGAACTGCGTCAATTAGTATATTTTCTTGAAGCGGCAAAACGTAAAAGTTTTACCAAAGCATCTGAAGCCCTTCATATTTCTCAACCTGCATTGAGTAAAATGATTAAAAGTCTTGAAGAAGAATTGGATATGACACTTATCGTTCGATCAAATAAAACGAGTGAGTTAACAGACGGTGGTTTAATCGTGATGGCTTATGCTCAAAAAATAATCTCGCAATTAGATGAAATGACTAAAACACTCAATGATTTAACGAGTCTTAATAGAGGCTCTATTAGCATTGGTATTCCACCGATTATTGGAAGTCTTTATTTTCCTAGTGTGATGGCTGATTTCCATAAAATGTATCCTAATATTACAATAAATATTACGGAATATGGCGGTGCTAAAGTGGTTAAATCTGTAGAAGAAGGTGAATTTGAATTAGGTGTCGCAGTACTTCCAATTGATGAAAATGAATTTAACATTTATCCGATTGTTGAAGATCAAATGAAATTAGTCATTCACCATAACCACGCTTTAGCTAATCGGGACCCTATTCAATTAAGAGATTTAAAAGATGAAGAATTTATTTTCTATCACGAGGATTTTGCTCTTCATGATATTATGTGGAAAAATTTTATTCGCGAAGGTTTTGAACCAAAGATACTGTTTAAAAGTTCTCAATGGGATCTCATGACAGAAATGGTTGGAGCTAATTTAGGTGTAACTATTTTACCCGAATCCATTTGTAAACGGATCGAAAATAAACAAGTAAAGATTATTGATATAGAACCGAAGATTCCTTGGAATCTAGCTGTTATTACCAAAAAAGATAAATACATTTCTTACGCTACAAAAAGATTTATTGAATCTTTCTTATGATGGTTCATCATAACCAAAAGTTATCATTATTATAGTAATTATGTATTATACGAATAACAAAAAACAGAGTAGGATGTTCTTTATGGCCAATATTAATTGGCTTTAAGGAGCTATGTTTTTTGCTCCTCCGGCAGAAGGAGGATATTACATGAAAATACTTACGATTATATTGCAAATACTATTTATTCATATATTTCTTTTTTTAGGCGCTGGTGTGAAACATTTCATTTCCATTCCAATACCGGCTTCCATGATAGGTTTAGTTTTACTTTTAATAGCTTTATTTACTAAAATTGTCAAAATTGAATGGATCGAAAAAGGTGGGAATTTGCTGTTAGCAGAATTAATGCTGTTCTTCGTCCCATCAGCCGTAGGAATTGTGAATTATAATGATATTTTAAGCTGGCAAGGAATAGAAATGGTAGTAATTATTGGAGTAAGTACATTTATCGTTATGGCCACTACAGCTTTTACAGCAAATTTTATACAGAAGCGAAAAGGTAGTGTTGTGAAATGATGAATATTATTTTTTTAACAATCATGACGATTATTATTTATAAAATCACTAAACTCGTTAGTAAAAAATGGACTTCACCACTTTTTCACCCGTTAATCATAGGTCCAATTCTCATTATCGCATTCATACACATGGTTCATATTTCAGCCGTGTCCTATGTAGATGCATCAAAATTACTTACGCATATGTTAGGACCTGCAACTGTGGCATTTGCCATTCCGATTTATAAACATTTTAATCTAGTCAAAAAGTATATTGGAAATATCTTAGCCAGTGTGACAGTCGGATCATTAGCTGCCATCTCCTCTTCGTTGGCACTTTCCATGCTACTTCATATAAAACCAGATTTTATTATTAGTATTCTACCAAGATCAATTACCACACCAATTGCTATCGAAGTGTCTAAAGAAATCGGAGGCACACCGACTCTAACCACTATTTTTGTGATTATTACCGGAATTTCAGGAGGAATTATTGGTCCATTTTTGATCAAATGGTTATCCATCAAAACACCCATTGCAAGAGGGTTAGCACTAGGTATGGGTGCACACGGAGTTGGAACATCCAAAGCAATGGAATATGGTGAACAAGAAGCTACTTTTTCAACACTTGCCATGATTTTTGCAGCTTGGATCACACTCGCTTGGGCCAGTTTTCTCATCCCTCCTTTGATGGATTTTGCTCATATTTAAAATAAATAATATATCATACATTCCTCATTCTAGAATTGTACGGTCACTAAGAACCTTCCTTAGTGACCGGTTTCTTTTATTTGGACAAGAGCGGACTCTGAGCACCTTCCTTATCAACCGCAAGTAAAAGTCGTTTGCTGCTACCTATTCACATTCAAACGACCTTTTTATCTTTTATAAAAAATAAAAAAAGTGGGGAGGGGGTTGTTGACAACTTTTTGTCAACAGCCCCAATCCCCCACTTTTTTATCTTTAGAATTTTGTATGGTAGTTTTCAATTTCCCAAGGATGAACAGCTGTACGATAGCTATCCCATTCCGCTTTTTTCAAAGAAACATATTCGGTATATACATGCTCACCTAGTGTTTTAGAAGCAATCTCCCCAGATTCTAATGCTTTTAAGGCTTCTGCTAAGCTTCCAGGCAGGTTGTCTATTCCTAAAAATGCTCTTTTTTCTTCAGTCATGTGGAAAATATCATCATTAATAGCTGCTGGTGCTTCTAATCCTTTTTCAATTCCATCTAAACCTGCAGATGCAATGACCGCAAATGTTAAGTAAGGGTTAGAGGACGGATCTGGACAACGTAATTCCACACGTGTTGCAAGACCCTTTTTCGCTGGAATACGAATTAATGCTGAACGGTTTGAAGCTGACCAAGCGATATAACATGGTGCTTCATACCCAGGAACTAAACGCTTATAAGAGTTAACTAGTGGATTCGTCACTGCCGTAAAGCTCTTCACGTTTTCAAGTACACCTGCAATGAAATGGTATGCCTTTTGTGATAATTGTAACTCATCAGAAGGATCAAAGAATGCATTTTCGCTTCCTTCAAAGAATGACATATTCACATGCATACCAGAGCCGTTAATTCCGAATACAGGCTTTGGCATAAAAGTAGCATGTAAACCGAATTTTTTCGCAACTGTTTTTACTACCCATTTGTAAGTCGTTGCAAGGTCAGCAGCAGTTAGTACATCTGCATATTTGAAGTTAATTTCATGCTGCCCTTCAGCTACCTCATGGTGAGAAGCTTCAATCGTAAAGCCCATAGCTTTTAAAGCTCGATAGATTTCTAAACGAACGCGTTCACCAACATCATGCGGAGAAGGCTCGAAATAACCAGCTCTGTCACCTAGTTCTTGTGTCGCGTACCCATTTTCATCTGTTTTAAATAGGAAAAACTCTAATTCAGGACCTACTGAAATCGTATACCCTTGTTTCGAAGCACGGTCAACTGTTTTCTTCAGAACATTTCGTGTATCACCTTCATATGGCGTTCCGTCTGGATTTTTTACTGAGCATAAAAAACGCGCTTCAGAATAATCCTTTTCAACTGTCCATGGTAGTACAGTAAACGTAGTTAAATCTGGTTGTAAATAAAGATCTGATTTATTAATTGGTGAGAATCCTTTAATAGAAGAACCATCAAACATGATTTTACCTTCTACTACATCTTCTAATTGTTCTACTGTTACCGTAATATGCTTTAAAATACCTTCAATATCTACAAATTGTAAGTGTAATAATTCAACACTTTTTTCTTTTATTGTTTCTTTAATTTGGTCTAATGTTGTTGTATTAACAGGTGTGTTTGAAATAAGAACTTCTGCCATGTCTCATTACCTCTCATTTTCATGTTATAAAACCTCACATCACTTTATTGATTATATTTAAAAATTTTTAATCTGACAACCTTTTTATCTAACTTTTTATGAATATTTATGATGTTTTTTTCGTAAGCGTTTTCATTCTTTCGCAATAGAAAAAGGCCAAAATCGTATTCGGATTTGACCTCATTACTTATAGATATACAATTAGTTTTATAAAAATTTGTTCATTCTACTTTAGTATCCTTTTTCTACATCCACCTTATTTCGAAGTGGCTTATTTTCATCAATATTTTTTAGCGTTTCAACAAAACATGCCACACCCTCTTCCGGTGTCGTAACCGCTGATATATGTGGGGTAATCTGTACATTGGGATGTACCCATAATGGATTTTCCTCTGGAAGAGGCTCTTGGTTAAATACATCTAAGACAGCAAATCGGACATATTGCTTATTTAATGCTTCGAGTAATGCGCCTTCATCCAAAGTTGCCCCTCTTCCAACATTGATAAATCCTGCATTTGATAGCAGTCCAAAAATTTCTGCAGAAAATAAATTCGCTGTTTTTCCTGTTAACGGTAACGTATTTATAATGTAGTCCATTTCACTTAATCGTGAATAGTGGCTTTCCAAAGTCATCACTTCTTTAAACGATTCCTTTGCTTTTCCACTTAAAGAAACACCGAATACTTCCACTCCTAGTACAGAAAAGATTTCAGCTGTCTTTTGCCCTATTTCCCCCGTTCCATAAATCATCACTTTTTGATCACTTATAAGCTTTGGAGTCATTGGTTCCCATTTTTTATGTACTTTTGCATGTCTGAATTGGTCGTGAAACTGTAAATCTTTTAAAATATAGCTTAAGCAATACTCTGCAATTCTTTGACCAAACGAGCAAACCGTCCTCGTTAATAATACCTTTTGATCCCAAGACTTCCCGTATAAAAACCGATCCACACCCGCTCCCAGGGAGTGAACCCATTTCACCTGACTATAATCCACATTAGTTTTAAGATTAAAGCAAACTAACGCATCCGACCATACTAATTGATCCGTTGATAGCTTTTCTTCTGGTAAAAAGCGAAAATTCTTTTCTATCTGTTCTTTTTCTATTAATGGTTGTAGCACTTTATACATCGGACTTACTACTAAAATATTTTGTATATTCATTTTTCACCTCTGTTGGAAACTCTTTATTTCTTTATTATCCTGTCAAAACTAGCTAAATTCAAATACTACTTTTTGTTAGCGATTATTCTTTTTTTGGGATGTAACAAGTAAATCTGTAGTCATCAAAAAAATGCTGCCCTAATGGCAGCGTATTTGCAAACACAATATGTCTTTGTCCTATTCTTTATAAATTTTACACCTTGCTAAGAATGGCCTGTTGGACGGATCCAAAAGTATTTAAAGAAGAAAATTCTATGCCAGCATT
>DASQIV010000409.1:0-6499 GCA_035631415.1 Pseudoneobacillus sp.
GGATTTTTCTTCCTGTCCTTATTGTCATTATATATATTTTCACAAGTGCAGTTAAGTTTATAGAAGTTTCTATCCTTGCTTTTATCGGTATTGCTATAAAAAATTTATTCCATAAAAAAAATATACAATACCGTCATTTATGGAGATTGGCTACATACAGCGTTACCCTATCGACTATATTCTTCGCTATAATGTCTATATTAAAAACGCACGTACCTAATGGATTTATTATCAATTGGTTTGTTTCTATTATGGTATTAATGCTCGTCATAAAGGAAATACCCGGTAAAAAACAGAAATAAACAACATGTTTCTTAACATGTTGTTTCAGACTGTATACAAAATCGAAGAATTTCGAGTTTGTATACAGTTTTTTTCTATAAAAATAAGTTATATACTAAATAACCGTTGATTTCCGCTACGGGCGAACGCTTTCCGCGGGGTGTGACTTGAGCCTCCTCAGTCGCTTTGCTCCCTGCGGGGTCTCAAGGCTCACACTTTTTCCCGCAGGAGTCGTCGCCCTACGCTCCAATCAACTAGTAATCGAAAATAATGCGTCTATGATGACAAAAAATCTCTCCCATGAACGCGAACAAAATGTTTACTATCGACCAATAAGTAACTAAAGATCACTTAGTATGTAAACTTGGGGCAGCATTTGATTTTTCCTTCATCTATCCATTGGTTGAATACCTATATTGCCTATATTCGGGGCTCGGTCGTCTAAGTATCTATCCAGTAGTTTTGTTTAAAATGATTTTTAAACAATACATATTTAGTATACGTTCCATGCGCCAAACCATAAAAGAAATTGAGACAAACATGTTGGAGCGGAAGGCGCTTGACTCCTGGGGGATTAGCGTTACAGGCGAGACCCCGCAGGAGCTTGCGACGAGGAGGCTCGGCGAACGCCCCCCGGAAAGCAAGCGCCTGAAGCGGAAATCAACCTTTTCTCCACCATCCATATCAAAAATAACAAAAGGTATAGAGATTGCTTGCTCTCGATACCTTTTGTCAACAGTCTGAAACAACATGTATTTTAACTTGTTGTTTTATTTTTCTCTGAAAATAAAACTTGTTGTTTTATTTTTTAGTTCTAAAAATAAAAATTACTGCATACACATGGGACAAACCTTCTTAAAAGGAGAGCTTGTCCGATGAAAAAATTATTTGGAGCACTCATCATTCTACTTGTATGCTATATTGTCTTTTTTGATTTAAAATATGGAACTCTCCCTTCTACTACTAAAAAAACAGAGACAGTTGTATCAACCCAAACGCCAACAAATACAACAAGTATTTCTTACTTTGAAGAAAAGGTTAGTGCAGGGGATACCGTTTTGACGATTGTAGAAAATAAACTACAAGCGCAAATACCAGTATCTTTAAATGAAATCGTAAATGATTTTATCTCATTAAATAACGGAATAACTCCTGAAAAAATTCAAATTGGAAAAACGTATCGTTTTCCTAATTATTCAACAAATTAAATATTTTCGTTAAATATTTAACCCAATAGATCTTCCTTGTCAATTTTAGTGGTTCACTGATAAAATAGGTATATTGCTTTATTAGATATTTTGAATTCGAGCTTTTAAAGGGGCGAACACTCTTGAACGAAATAGTCCATCGCACAAAAACACGACCTGTAAAGGTTGGGAATTTAACCATTGGTGGAAGTAATGAATTATTTATTCAAAGTATGACCACAACGAAAACACATGATGTTGAAGCTACAGTAGCTGAAATTAAGCGTTTAGAAGAAGCTGGCTGTCAAATCGTCCGTGTTGCCTGTCCAGATGAAAGAGCTGCTAATGCTATCTCTGAGATAAAGAAAAGAATCAACATCCCACTTGTAGTCGATATCCATTTTGATTATAAATTAGCTTTAAAAGCTATCGAGGGCGGAGCCGATAAAATAAGGATTAATCCTGGAAACATAGGTAAAAGAGAGAAAGTGGAAGCGGTTGTAAAAGCTGCTAAAGAGCGAGGTATACCAATTCGAATTGGTGTAAATGCGGGTTCTCTCGAAAAAAAAATCCTTGAGAAATACGGTTATCCAACAGCAGATGGTATGGTTGAAAGCGCCTTACACCATATTAAAATTTTAGAAGAACTAGATTTTCATGATATTATCGTTTCAATGAAAGCATCTGATGTTAACTTAGCGATTGAAGCCTATGATAAAGCATCAAGAGCTTTTGATTATCCCTTACATTTAGGTATAACTGAATCTGGAACTCTTTTTTCTGGAACAGTTAAGAGTGCTGCAGGATTAGGCGCTATTTTAAATAAGGGAATTGGGAATACATTAAGAATTTCTTTAAGTGCCGATCCAGTTGAAGAAGTTAAAGTGGCAAGGGAATTATTAAAAGTATTTGGTTTATCTTCTAATGCTGCCACTCTTATTTCGTGTCCAACATGTGGTCGTATTGAAATTGATTTAATTAGTATTGCAAATGAAGTGGAAGAATATATTCAAAAAATTAAAGCACCAATTAAAATAGCTGTTCTTGGATGTGCGGTTAATGGTCCAGGAGAAGCAAGAGAAGCTGATATTGGTATAGCAGGAGCAAGAGGTGAAGGGTTACTTTTCCGTAAAGGAGAAATCGTTCGTAAAGTCCCTGAAGCCACAATGGTAGAAGAACTTAAGAAAGAAATTGATGCCATTGCTGAAGAGTATTTTCTCAATAAAAAAGAAGAACAAAAAGCATAATAAATAAAAGGCTGTTCCTTTAAGGAACAGCCTTTTATTTTAATTCTTTATTAAAGCTAAGCTTTAATCAAAGAACGGTACAATAAAGATACCGACAATAATCGATATCGCTCCTAGTCCAATTGCCCAACTTCCAAGGCCTTCAGCCCCTCGACGTCTAGCAATGAACCCTAACACAATTCCAGCAGCACCAAATAGTATTGGGGCTACAAATAAAGACAGAATCGAAAGGATTAAAGCCGCGATGCCAATCCCTTTTCCACCTGTTGCAGTTTCATCCATATCGTAGTTACGAACTCGACCACGATCCAGTCTTACAGGTGCTGCTATTTCAGCTGAGGTTTCTTCCATATGATCTACAGCTCCGTCGCCAATTTGCCCACGGTAACGAAGATTTTTGTCTTCGAAATTTCGCTCTTGATCTGCCAAGATGATCCCCTCGCTTTCATTTTTTGGAGCATTTATATTGTTTGCAGCACTTGGCAATTTCACTATGTTAATGATTCCCCTTATTGATGTTTCTCTAACTAAATTTCATTATTTTACCATTTAGAAAGATATACTTTTTATTTAAGGGTACTTTTGTCACTATTAAATCGATATGGAGAATAAGGAGAATAAACTTATATGAGAAAGCGCTTTGGTATTGATATTGATGGAACCGTGACTTGCCCTTCTGCCCTCATTCCTTTTTTAAATGAAGCATTTCAATTAAATATTACCTTGGAAGATATAAAAGAATATGATTTAAGTCCACTTGTAAATATCTCAAAGGAAGAATTATCAATGTGGTTTGCCAAAAATGAGCCAATTATGTATGAAAAATCTCCTCTAGCTGTTGGTGCAAAAGAGGTTTTAACAGATTGGGCAAAAAGTTTCGAACTATATTTTATTAGTGCCCGTGGAAGTCATCTTATAGAAGTAACCGAAAATTGGTTTAAAAAACATGGTATCATTTTTCATCATATTGACTTAATTGGATCTCATGACAAAATTGAAGCTGCATTAAAACATAAAATTGATATATTCCTCGAGGACAAGCATGATAATGCCGTTATGATAGCGGAACAATGTAATATACCAGTGTTATTATTTGATACACCTTATAACCAGGAACCTATTCCCGCGAAAGTAATCCGTGTTAAAACTTGGAACGAAGCGGCTAGATGGGTTGAAAATTGGGAAAAATAAGAAAAGGGGTCTCGTTTTAAATGAACGAAACCCCTTCTTTTTTAGAAACATTCTGGACAACGACCATATATTTCAAACTTATGACCTGAAATATCATAATCCTTTAAATCATCATTTATATCATTCATCGGACATACTCCAATTTGCTTTGTTTTTCCACATTCCAAACAAATAAAGTGGTGGTGATGATGATTATGAGAACAAGTAAAGCGAAAATGTTTTTCACCTGATAATTCTGTCATTTCAATGATGCCTAAATCAACGAATAAGGAAAGATTTCGATAAATCGTATCGAAGCTTAGTCCTGGATATGCATCCTTTAATTGTTCCAAAACATCCTTCGCAGTTAAATATTTATTACGGTTTGCAAAAAGTTCTAGCATATCCTCTCGCTTCCCCGTATGTTTATATCCTTTATCTTTTAAAATCTCTAAGGCTGTTTCTATATTCATTGTTTTCACCTCAATTTGCATTCACCTTAACGATATTCATCTTTTTATATAAAATTGCAACTATTAATATTAATACAGCAATCATAACAATCGTTCCACCTGGTGCTAAATCAAGATAGTAAGAAACGATTAATCCTCCTAACACAGATAACTCCCCGAATAAAACGGAGTAGAAAATAGTTCGTTTAAATCCCTTGGCTATTCTGATGCTTGCCGCAACAGGCAATGTCATTAATGAAGAAACAAGTAATATACCGACAATTCTCATTGAAGCAGCAATAACTAAAGCTACCAAGATTATAAAAATAAAATGAACGGATTTTGCCGCGATTCCTGATGCTTTTGCATGTTCTTCGTCAAAAGAAAGGAGAAAAAGTTCTTTATATAATAAAAAGATCATTACCATAACTAAAATACTAATGATAAAAATAATCAATAAATCCATTCTGCTTACCGCGCTCACACTTCCAAATAAATAGCTAAATAAATCAGTATTAAAACCATCCGCTAATGAAATAAATATAACTCCTAATCCGATACCACCCGAAAGTATGATGGGAATAGCTAATTCTTGGTAGTGCTTATAAACACTTCGTAATTTTTCAATAAATAAAGATCCTAGAACTGAGAATGTCATACCAAAATAAAGAGGATTTAAACCGGAAAAGAGTGCCCATTTTTTAGATAATAATAAACTCGCTGCAATTCCTGCTAGTGTCACATGACTTAAAGCATCAGCGATTAAAGAAAGCCGTCTGACAACTATAAAAACGCCGATTAATGGGGCAATAAGCCCAATTAATATTCCAGTTAAAAAGGCATTTTGCAAAAATTCATATCGAAATAAACTTTCAATCATGTAGTAGCTCCTCCATGATCAAGGTCATGTGAAAGGATATGAATATCATGACCATAAAAAATAGACATTTCATCATTTTTTAAGCTTTCATATTCTTTCGTATCTCCATGAAAGTGTAAGTTTTTGTTCAAACAAGCCACATGTGAAACCTTATCAGATATTACACCAATGTCATGAGTTACAAGTAGTAAGGTTATTCTCCACCTCTTATTTAACTCCTCCAACATTTCGTAAAAGTTCTTCACATTTCTGGCATCTACTCCTACTGTTGGCTCATCTAAAATTAATAATTCAGGATTACTAACTAGAGCCCTAGCAATAAACACTCGTTGTTGCTGTCCACCAGAAAGCTCCCCAATATTTCGATGGATGAAAGGGAGCATATCAACAGAAGAAATAGCTTCTATAATTTTGTCTTTGTCCTCTTTTTTCAAAAAACGGAAAAGGCCTAGCTTTTTTGTAAGCCCACTAGCAACAACCTCGTATACAGTTGCGGGAAACCCCGAATTAAAAGAATTCGCCTTTTGTGAGACATAACCAACCTTTTGCCAATCCTTAAACTTTTCAATATCATCACCAAATAGTTGGATACGTCCCTTCTGAAGCTTCAAAAGGTTTAATAACAATTTAATAAGTGTTGATTTTCCAGAACCATTCGGCCCTACAATCGCTAAAAAGGATCCTTTTGGAATCGACAAATGGATATCTTCTAAAACTTGTTCTTTTTCGTATTTATATGAAACATGGTCAATTTGGACAATGGCCTCATTGTTCCCCATAAAAAATCACCTAACTTAATTAAGAATCATTCCGATTTAACATTGAGTAGTATACCCCAAAATATTTTTAAAGTAAACGATTAAGCGAAACTCTTTGTCACGAACGACCATTTCGAGCATACCTTAATAAAGGAGGAGTGATAAACATGAAGATTTTTGAAAATATCATAAATCATAAAATAAACAATATAACTACAGATGAATTATTAAAATATGCCTCACAATTTCAAGTGAAAATTAACCGTGAACAAGCTAGAAAAATTGCTGAATACTTAAGAAGTGAAAAAGTGAACATATTTAATGACACTGCTAGGGCAACACTCGTCAGAGAAATCGCTAAAATTGCCGGCCCGGAAACAGCAAAGGAAGTAAATCGACTGTTTATTCAATTTACAAAGTCATAAAATGAATTTTTGAGAATAAAAAAGTAGGGATTGAAAATATCATCCCTACTTTTTTGCTATTGTAAAATTAAATCTCTTAAGTTCTCTTGGAATAGTTG
>DASQIV010000410.1:0-2280 GCA_035631415.1 Pseudoneobacillus sp.
GTTTTGCAGGTAAGGCAGCTTATAACAGTGCGAAGCATGGCGTCATAGGATTAACCAAAGTGGCCGCGTTAGAGGGAGCCACACACGGAATTACGGTGAATGCTTTGTGTCCAGGTTATGTGGATACACCACTTGTGCGCAATCAGCTAAAAGATCTTGCTACGACAAGAAATGTTCACTTAGAAAGTGTTTTAGAAGAAGTCATCTATCCGCTAGTGCCTCAAAAAAGGCTGTTAGATGTTTCGGAAATTGCTGATTATGCCGTCTTCCTAGCAAGTGAAAAAGCAAGAGGCGTTACCGGGCAAGCTGTCGTTTTAGATGGAGGATATACAGTTCAATAGAAATATGGTTGGAACCTTGATTGCTTATCGCGAACGAGGTTCCTTTTTTTTACATCTAAGATTAGTACATATGACATATATTGTTGATTTTATAGAAAATTTCCAATATATAGTTAAATCATTTTGTTATAATAATATAAACACTAGTGCAAAGGTGAGAAGGATGATAAACATGGGTATTGATCAAATCCCAACTAAATGGCTTCGAGAAATTATTAATCTTTCAATAGAGCAGCTTGTCATTGTCAATCGAGAAGGAATGATTCTTTATATTAATTCAGGCTATTGTGAATTCCTAGGAACAACTGTAGAACAGGCAATTGGTAAACATGTAACTGATGTCATAGAAAATTCTCGTATGCATATCGTAGCCAAAACAGGACAAGCAGAACTAGACTCCGTTCAATCCATTAAGGGAAGTGAAATGATTGCCAATCGCTATCCACTGAAGGTTGATGGTGAATTAGTAGGTGCTTTCGGAAATGTCATGTTTCGTACTCCTGAGGATTGGTTGAATTATAAACAAAAGATCCAACCTTTATTGGATGAACTTAAATACTATCAAACTAAATTTGAAAAGGACCTAAGAAGTAAATACAGTTTCAGAGATTTAATTGGAAAAAGCTCAACCTTCCAAAATGCTAAATTGCTTGCAGAAAGAATCTCAGGTAGCCAGTCGGCTGTACTACTTCTTGGAGAATCGGGTACAGGTAAAGAATTGTTTGCCCATGCGATTCATGATAGTAGTACCCGAGCATCCTTTCCGTTTGTTCCCATTAATTGTGCATCGATCCCAGAGCATTTACTAGAATCTGAGTTATTTGGCTATGAAGATGGTTCTTTTACCGGCGCAAAAAAGGGTGGGAAAAAGGGACAGTTTCAAATTGCTAACTATGGAACGATTTTCCTCGATGAAGTAGGTGATATGCCACTATCGATGCAAAGTAAACTTTTACGCGTCCTTCAGGAAAAAGAAATCCTCCAAGTAGGTGGCCAAAAATCAATTCCTGTTGATGTAAGAGTCATCGCAGCTACACACAGAGATTTAGAGAAGATGGTCGAAGAAGGGAAGTTCCGAAAGGATTTATACTATCGCTTGAATGTCATCAAAATTGAAATTCCTCCTTTAAGAAAACGAAGGGAAGATATTCGGTTCATTGCGGACAACCTTCTCAAAAAGCTAGAAAAAAAGTTTTACCGTCAAGGATTGAAATTATCAGAACAAGTAATTGAAAGATTTCATCAGCATTTGTGGCCAGGCAATATTCGTGAGTTAGAGAATGTGTTGGAGAGGGCCATCAATGTCCTTGATGGCGATAGCATCGAAGTGGCCGATCTGCCTCTTTATCTTCGTGACCAGGAAATTGACCATGACATATTCATAGAATCCCTATCAAGAAGAGATACGATGAACAATGTCACAAATCTGCCAATACAACCATTAAGGAAAACAATTGAATATGCAGAAAAACAGGCTATCCTCCATGCTCTTGCAGTAGCAAACGGGAATAAGCAGGAGGCTGCAAAACTATTACATATAGGAAAAACAAGATTTTATGAGAAATGCAAAATATATGAAATAAAATAAAAAATGAAATCTGAAGAATATAAGATATTGTCATAGCAATAGTGCACGTTCATCCTTAACCTAGAATGAAAGGCCATTATTTCTCAAAATAGAAATAATGGCTTTTCTTTTATAAAGTCGTGTTAGATTTTTTATTGATGAATACAATGTTAGAACATCATGTAATTACACTATAGAGGTGATGAAATCATGTTTTCTGTTACAGAAATGAGGGATTTCACGGCATTTTCTATGACCCATATTATTACGCTCCTGCTTTTCTTTTTAACCTGTTTCGGTTTTATTTATTACAGAAAGAAGCTTAAATCATATCAGCCGATCATCAAATGGACACTTTTTAGTATTTTGATT
>DASQIV010000411.1:0-3687 GCA_035631415.1 Pseudoneobacillus sp.
GACCCCGCAGGGAGCAAAGCGACTGAGGAGGCTAAAAGCTCACACCCCGCGGAAAGCGTTCGCCCGTAGTGGAAATCAACGATTATGTAGTATAAAATTATTTTAATAGAAAAAAGACTGTAGACAAACTCGAAATTATTCGGGTTTGTCTACAGTCAGAGGATACTTATTCTCTGCATTTTTATATATATTTTAAAGTAAATAAAATTATTTATATTCTATTGCCAAGGGGAAGAAATAGTATGAAATTATGGTATGGTGGAAATATTTACACTCTCCAGGGAGAGGAACAACAGGTAGAAGCCGTCTTATCAAAGGACGATTACATTATCGATATTGGAAGTAAACAAAAGCTAGAAGAAAAATACAAGTCTGAAATTACCCAAAGGGTTGATCTAAATGGTGCTACTATGTTGCCAGGATTTGTTGATAGCCATTTACATTTAATCGGTCATGGCGAAACATTAATTCGATTGGACTTATCAAGTTTCACAAAAAAAGTAGATGTGTTGGAGGCTGTGAGGGAGTATGCACAAGGATTTACAGATGGAGGATGGATTATTGGGGAAGGTTGGAATGAGAATCTTTGGGATATTGCAAGCCCCCTCACTCGTCTTGAATTAGATGAAATCGTTCCTGATTCCCCTGTTATTTTAAAAAGAGTATGTAGACATGCTTTAGTTGCGAATTCAAAGGCTCTTGAGTTGGCAGGAATTACAATTGAAACGATTACACCACCTGGAGGTGTAATTGAAAAGGATATTGATGGAGAATTAACAGGTCTTTTAAAAGATCAAGCGCAGGATTTACTAATAAAGGTATTACCTAAAGTTTCAAATGAATATCTAGAAAAAGCTATGACGGCAGCCATAAAAGATGCTTATCGTTTAGGATTAACGGGCGGTCATACGGAGGATTTAAATTATTATAGTGGATTTCAACCTACATACAAAACGTTTGAAAAAGTAATAAAAGAGAAGGGGAATAAATTTCGGGCTCATTTATTAGTCCACCATGAAGTGGTTGACGAGATGAAGCAAGAGGGATTTTGGTCTTTTTCAGGTGATACAAGTATTGAGTTTGGGGCGATGAAAATTTTTGCTGATGGTGCCCTTGGAGGCAGGACTGCACTTTTAAGCTTTCCATATGCAGATGATCCAACTACTTGTGGGGTAGCCATTTTTACTAGAGAACAATTAAATGAATTAGTGGCTAAAGCAAGAAGACTGGATATGCCTGTAGCCATCCATACAATTGGAGATTTGGCATTTGATTATGCCTTAAGTGCAATAGAGAATAACCCGATCACAAACGGAAGAGATCGAATTATTCATGCCCAGATATTAAATAAGGAATTAATAGATCGTGCCAAGAGTCAACCTTCTCTAATTTTAGATTTACAACCAAGATTTCTTGCCTCAGATTTTCCTTGGGTTATCGATAGAATTGGGGTAAAGAAGATGGAGTATTGCTATGCATGGAAAACGCTTATTGACTCAGGGATACCTTGTGCAGGAGGCTCAGATGCTCCAATTGAGCCATTAAATCCGCTTTTGGGAATTCATGCAGCTGTAACAAGAATGAATGTTGAAGATCCAAACCAAACCGTTTACGGAGAAAAGGAAAAATTATCTGTGTATGAGGCGGTATCTCTATTTACAAAAGGAAGTGCATACGCCATTTGTCATGAGCATGATAGGGGAATGATTCAGATTGGATATTTAGCAGATTTTACAATCCTGGAACAAAATTTATTTACAGTTCCGCATGAAGAAATAGCAAACGTAAAGGTTAAAATGACGGTAATTGGTGGAGATATCGTGTACGAATCATAAAAATGATTTCTTTAGAACTAGTTTCCGTATTTCACATTATACTTGCGCTTTTCTATTTTCGCATTATAATTAAATTTATTTCGAAACTAGAAAGAATCGAGGCACGAATAAATGAAAAAAAGTGAATATCAACTTGGATTTCTGTCAGCCGGGTTATCTTATTTGATTTGGGGACTCTTACCGATCTATTGGAAACTTTTAGTTGATGTAAAATCAGACGAAATTTTAGCCAATCGAGTAGTATGGTCTTTTGTTTTTATGATCGTACTCCTAATTTTTTCTAGAAAACTAGGAAAGTTGGGAGAAACGTTAAAACAGCTTAAGGAAAATAAGAAGCAATTATACGCACTTATTCTTGCATCTTTCTTAATTACGGGAAACTGGTTTATTTATATTTGGGCAGTAAATTCTGGTCATATGATAGAGGCAAGTCTTGGATATTATATTAATCCGTTAGTTAGTGTCATTTTAGGAATGTTAGTTTTTAAAGAAAAAATGAATAGGACTCAAATATTATCTTTTCTGCTAGCATTTATCGGGGTCTTAGTTTTAACTATTTCTTATGGCGATTTCCCATGGATCTCAATATCTCTAGCCATTTCTTTTGGTTTGTATGGGCTTGCTAAAAAGATGATTGTGGTTGATTCAGCCATTGGATTAACACTAGAGACGATGGTGGTCACCCCAATTGGTATGATCTATATGATCTATTTATTCTTACAAGGTAATAGTTCATTTTTTACTATCTCACCAACTATTGATCTTTTATTAATAGGAGCTGGCGCAGCAACGGCTACTCCATTGCTATTTTTTGCAAAAGGTGCTCAAAAGATTCCCTTATCAACATTAGGATTCTTACAATATATTGCACCAACCATTTCGTTATTGTTAGGGGTATTTGTTTACGGGGAACATTTCTCTAAAATACATTTAGTAGCTTTTGTGTTTATTTGGTTAGCGTTAACAACGTATTCATTGTCTAAAACAAAGTTTATGGTAAATCTAGAACTCAAAGCTAAAAGAAAAAAAGGTTTATCGATATAGAATGGTAAAAGAGCCTGACAGTGTCTGGCTCTTTTACTTTTAACATTACCGTAAATAAAGAAAGCTATAGGAATGTTCTTTTAACCTTTTCCCAGAAAGAATTATCTTTGAGTTTGACTGTTTTAATTCTTCCTTCACTTAATTGTACTTGTATTTTATCTACATGTTGAATGCTCAATGCTTCATTATCCATCCCCATAGTAGGATGATCATTTCCATTTTGCACTACTTTTAAAGTCAGTTTTCGGTCAGAGCTTAAAATAAACGAGGAACCTAAAGTACGGTAATGATTATTATTAACAGAAGCTACTTCACTAACTTGCATACATGGTAAGAAAGGATCAACAATGGCACCATTAACCGATTTATTATACGCAGTACTACCAGTTGGTGTAGCGACAATCATTCCATCCCCACGAAATGTTTCAAAGTGAAGCTGATCAATAAACACATCTATCACAAACGTTTTAATAATGGCAGAACGTATACTAAATTCATTTAAGCAACGGAAGGTAAATTGATCATCAATCGTTACATCTATCGTTGGATAACGACGGACTTCTATTTGTTCATTGGTAATAGATTCGATCATTTTGGAGGTATCATTAATCAGAAAATCGCAGTACATACTGAGCTTTCCTGTAGTCGATATACCTGCGTACAAGCAATCTTCACGGAACCCCGTTTTTCGAACTGATTGAAGGAAGGTTCCGTCATCCCCTATACTTACTACAATATTTGCCTCCCGAAAATCTTTAACCATTTTAAAACCATATCGTGTAGCTAATTCATATAAGTTTTCGACTTT
>DASQIV010000412.1:0-2274 GCA_035631415.1 Pseudoneobacillus sp.
CATGTCCTAAAAAACCTAATGCAGCAAAACTAGACCCAATGACAATCGAAATCAAAACACTTAATACCGGATGTATATCAAAAAAACCAATTATTAAAAAACCAGCTATTGTAATAAGCACGTAAATCAACCCACCCCATAACCTAGCCGGAACAGGCTTAAAGGCTTCCTTTGGTAAATGAGGGGTAACTCTTGCAGCATACCAAGCAAATGAATGTAGTTCTTTCACTTTATTACTCCTTTCGTTTTTTCACATTACTATTCCAACCTCTATTGCTTTAAATCCTAACAAGTAAAAATGTGAATTGTAATACGCTTTTATACTAGGTCCTAATATCAGATATAAAAATCTTTATTTATTTTTACCCAATCACACATGAAATTAATCCTTTAATGAGAAAATAATCATGAAATTATATACATAGGAGGATGAATCGTGCAAAACAAAGACTTACCTCAATTTCCAGAGTCCTTTTGGCGTAATTTAGACTTTCCTACCTTCCAATCACTTACTCAGGACATAACTGTCGATGTAGCAATTGTAGGTGGTGGAATAACAGGAATTACAGCAGCTTATCTATTAAGTAAACAAAATGTAAAAGTAGCTTTAATCGAATCAGGCCAAATCCTTACTGGTACAACTGGGCATACGACAGCCAAAATTACCGCACAACATGGTTTAATTTACGATGAACTAATTAGTCATTTTGGAATAGAAAAGGCAAAGCAATATTATGATGCTAGTAGCCAAGCACTACAATTTATTAAGAATACGGTATCCCAATCACAAATTGACTGTGATTTTATCGAACAAGATGCGTATATCTACGCAACCACAGATGAATATGCACAGAAAATCCAAAAGGAAAGAGAAGCCTACGAAAAATTAAAAATATCAGGCGGCCCAATTAATAGTATTCCTTTTGATATCGATATTAAAGCTGGTTTAAGCATGTCGAATCAAGCACAGTTTCATCCCACAAAATACTTAACTCATTTAGTAAAAGAATTACAAAAGGAAAATATTCAGCTTTATGAACAAACAACCGCAGTGGATATCGAGGATGCCGATGGGGATATACCAGTAGTTGTCACTCAATCTGGGAAAAGAATTTCATGTAAGTTTGTCATTGTAGCCTCCCATTATCCGTTTTATGATGGCCTTGGCTTTTATTTTACAAGAATGTATCAAGAGCGATCTTATGTTCTTGGAGTAAAGACAGATCAACCATATCCAGGCGGAATGTATATTAGTGTCGATGACCCAACACGTTCAATAAGATATACGCCATACAATGGTGAAAATCTTATATTAATTGGCGGGGAAAACCATAAAACAGGACAAGGAATCGATACCTATCAGCATCATGAAGCATTAAATCAATTCGCTGAAAAGCTTTTTCCTGTCACTGGTATTCCTTACCGTTGGTCAGCGCAGGACTTAATTACTCTCGATAAAGTTCCTTATATCGGACCTATTACACAAAGTAAACAACGCATTTTGATCGCAACTGGTTATCATAAATGGGGCATGACCAACGGAACTGCCGCTGCCATGGTGTTAAGTGATTTTGTTTTAGGAAAGCAGAATGGTTTCCTTGAATTATATGCACCTTCAAGATTTGAAGCTGACCCAAGCATAAAGAAATTTACTTCCATTAATGCGGATGTTGCAAAGCACCTTATTAAAGGCAAGCTTGAATTTGTTCCAAAGATCCCTCAAGACGTAGAAAATGATGAAGGCGCAGTCGTGATGATAAACGGAAGAAGAGCTGGTGGCTACCGTGATGAAAAAGGGGAATTACATTTAGTTGATACCACTTGTACACATCTAGGATGTGAATGCGAATGGAATCATGCGGAGAGAACTTGGGATTGTCCATGTCATGGGTCCAGATTCTCTTATACCGGAGAAGTTGTAAATGGACCAGCATTAAAACCGTTAAAAGTGATTAATGAGGATTAGAATAGAATGCAAATGTTATTTTTTTGTCGATAAACATCAAATTTCCCCTCCATTTCCTAGGAAATTTTGTCGATTTAAATAATTTTTAAGGAAAAAAATCCAAACCACTTCTTGTTATAAAAAAAGGGCTGCTCAAAAGTGAGCAGCCTTAGACTGTAGACAAACTTGAATAATTTCGAGTTTGTCTACAGTCTTTTTTCTATTAAAATAATTTTATACTACATAATCGTTGATTTCCACTACGGGCGAACGCTTTCCGCGGGGTGTGAGCTTTTAGCCTCCTCAGTCGCTTTGCTCCCTGCGGGGTC
>DASQIV010000413.1:0-7207 GCA_035631415.1 Pseudoneobacillus sp.
AATGAATGAAGACCTTCATTATATTATGAATAAAATTGAAGAGGTAAGAGATTTAACACCAGAAGTAACCGAATTAGTAAAGGAAACAAAGGAAGCTTTTACAAAGGGAAATAAAGGGGAAGATTTTTAGAATAAACCATCTTGAGGTGATAGGGTGAAAAGTGTAAGGAAATCGATATTACTGGACTTATGGAATCGGATGGAAGAAGATGATGTTTCAGGTTTAGCTGCCCAATTAGCGTACTTTTTCTTGCTATCGCTTTTTCCGTTATTAATAGTAGTCGTCACTTTATTACCATATTTACAGATATCTGGCTTAGATATTCTTGCGATTTTTCGAGACTTTGCTCCTGGCGATACCATTACACTCATTGAGTCAAACCTTGAAGAAATTATGGCCAACCAAAATGGGAAGCTTTTAAGCTTTGGGATTATAGGTACACTTTGGTCTGCTTCTAATGGTATTAATGCAATTGTACGTTCTTTTAATAAAGCTTATGACGTCAAAGAAACGAGATCCTTTGTTAAAGCTAGAGGAATGGCCATTTTATTTACATTTGCGATGATTGCTGTGTTTATATTAGCTTTGTTGTTACCTGTTTTCGGAAAAGAAATAGGAATATTTTTGTTTTCGGAATTTGGATTATCCAACGAATTTTTAATCATATGGAATACCTTACGATGGCTAGTTAGTTTGGTTGTATTGTTTCTTTTCTTTACAGTTTTGTATTGGATTGCGCCGAACAAAAAGATTAAATGTGTGAGTGTTGTACGTGGAGCGATCTTTACAACAGTTGGATGGATTCTTGCATCGTGGGCATTTTCGTTTTATGTTGGTAACTTCGGTAATTACTCTGCTATGTATGGTAGTATAGGGGCGATTATCGTCCTGATGATCTGGTTTTACCTAACTGGGTTTATTATTATTCTAGGCGGTGAAATAAACGCCTACTATAGCAAAAAGGTTGGCTGCTAACTGTTAAGAATCTACCTCTAATTACCTCCCATAGAACACACAAATTAGACCAAAATAATAACGAGCGAAAAGAAAAACTCTTTTCCACATTAACGCATTGGGGGTCAGACCCCCAATGGGTTAATGCGTTAAAGCGGCGGGGGTCTGACCCCCGGTGCTTTAACGCGTTAAATTATAATTTTGGAGGTAGGCCACGATGACGAAGCATACGAAGAAGGATGGCGGTACTAAGCAAAAGGGGAAAGGTAGCAAGGGAAATAAAACGTCTTCCTCTGCTAATGGATCAAACGGCTATCACTAATAATGGATTAAACAAAAAGGGTGACACCTGTGAAGAGTCACCCTTTTTTCTTAGTTTAGGAAATTAAAAAATACTCGCTTGTGGATAACTTATCGAAACCATTTTCATTCACGTCTAGCTCCAGCGGGGAAGAAAGTACTTCATTTCTTCCTGACTAGCCCTCGAGGGAAGAAGAAAGACCACTTCTTCCTTGGTCAAATAACCTCTAACCTATGAAGTCAAAAACCAAACTTCATAGGGGAAAAATTGAAGTCTATTTTTCCTTGGTTAGAGAACATTTGCTTGTCGGGGCTGGGAAAAAATGAACTGCTTTTTTCCTTGTTCAAGGCGCTTGCGCTTTTGTTCTTATCTCAATAAACGAAGACTATTTAATATAACTAAAATTGTACTACCTTCATGTCCGATAACCCCGTAAGGTAAATCTAATACCTGTAAGAAATTTGAAGCAATCAATAACGTAATAACGAGAAGTGAGAAGACGATATTTTGCTTTATAATGATATTCATTTTCTTAGATAAACGAATGGCTTCTGCAATTCTTGATAGATCATTTTTCATCAAAACCACGTCTGCTGTTTCTAACGCAACATCCGTTCCTTCTCCCATTGCAATACCAACATTTGCTGTAGCTAGGGCTGGCGCATCATTAATCCCATCTCCCACCATGGCAACAGTTTGAAAACGTTCTTTTAATTTTTTTACATGGGCTACTTTTTCTTCAGGTAAACACTCTGCTACGTACTCATTCACTTGACTTTCTGCTGCGATTACCTTTGCTGTTTTTTCACTGTCACCTGTAAGCATCACAGAGTAGACACCTAAATCATTAAGTTCTTTAATCGCTTTACTGCTTTCATCTCTGACGACATCCTTTAGAGCAATGAAGCCAATGACTTTCCCGTCCTTTTCAATAAATACCATTGTCTTTCCTTCGGTTGCCAATTGGCTGGAGGTTTCTAATACAGCAGGGACCGATTCTAAATCTGAAATAAAATCCGCTTTCCCAATTTTCCACTCTTCATGATTAATAATCGCTCTAACACCTTTTCCGGCAATATCCTCAATTGTTTCTGGGTGGAGAAGCTCTTTGTTTAGGCTGCTCTTTACATAAGAAACAATTGATTGTGCAAGAGGATGGTTGGAGTGGTTTTCAATAGAGGCAATTTTCCATAGTAATTCGTCTTTATTTACTTCATCTAGGAAAAATACATTTGTTACCACGGGCTTCCCTTTTGTTAATGTACCGGTTTTATCAAAGGCGATTGCCTTTAAATGACCTAGATTTTCTAGATGTACGCCACCTTTAAAGAGGATTCCATGTCTTGCCCCATTTGAAATCGCTGATAAAGTGGCTGGCATAATTGAAGCAACCAAGGCACAAGGGGAGGCAACCACCAAAAGAATCATTGCTCGATAAAAGGTTTCTGTCCAGCCCCATCCTAATAGATAATGGGGAAGAAACAACATCAATGCGACTACAATCAATATCACTTTCACATATGTTCCTTCAAACTTTTCAATAAAAAGCTGGGAGGGTGATTTTTCACTTTGAGCATTTTGAACAAGCTGAATGATTTTTTGAAACAAGGTCTCATTATTTGGTTTTGTGATTTCAACTGTAATCGATCCAGTTAAATTCACAGTACCAGCAAAAACGACATCCTCTATATTTTTTGTGACTGGCATAGATTCTCCTGTGATAGCTGCCTCATCTAGATTGGATACACCTTTTATGATTTTTCCATCAGAAGGAACCCGTTCACCTGGTTTAATGAGTATGTGGTCACCGATGTTTAATTTTGATACATGAATCTTTTCCTCCATCCCATTACGAAGGAGAAGAGCTTCCTCTGGTTGAAGGTTCATTAAAGAGGAAATTTCCTTATAGCTCTTGTTCATTGTGTATGTTTCAAGTGCACCGCTAACCGCAAAGATAAAAATGAGGATGGCTCCTTCTGTCCAATAACCAATGATGCTTGAGCCAATGGCTGCAAATATCATTAACATTTCAACATTTAACTCTTTATTTTCAATCGTTTCTTCAATGCCTTCCTTAGCCTTGGCAAAGCCACCAATCATAAACGATAGGACATAAAGGGTAATAGCCACTGAACGCATTTCATTAAGCTCTAATAACCAGCCTGCTAAAATAAGAATTCCACAAATGGCGGCTGCAATTAACTCAGCATGTGGTTTCAATTTTTCGAGAAAACTTTGTTCGTTCAACTTCGTCTTTGTAATGGCAAACTCTGTCATTTTGATTCACCCCTTTTGATATTCCATGTTTCATTTAAGCTTTTTTCTAAAAGATTGTTGTTTTTTAAATGGATTTTTCAAACAAATCGTTGAGTGGAAGTCAACCACTAATCTAAAAGCAACATTTTTTACGAAAGTACTCTTCATTTAAAAATCCCTTAATGCCTGTCTTTTAAACATTTTCCAATTTTAATTGAGAAGAAGAATCACAATCAATGGCCTTAAAAAGCACGAAAGCTGCCATCCGAAGATGACAGCAGTAAAAGCTGAAAAAACAATTATTTGTACTTTATATTAATCTTATCATATCATATAGCTTATGAACTTGAAAAGAATTTGCTACGAAGAGTAGGAGCGAAACATGAATGCACAACGATTTTATACTCATCCTTTAGGAATTATTTTTTCGGCAACAGCTGCCACTTTTTTATGGGGAAGTGCTTTTCCATTTATCAAATTAAGTTACGAAAGCCTTCAAATTAAACCTGATGAGATTGGCGAGCAAATGATATTTGCTGGATATCGCTTTTTTATAGCGGGATTATTCATCTTTATCTTTTTTTCATTGTTGAAAAAGAATATGATGTTTCAAAAAAGAACCTTGATACCCGTATTGAAAATAGGATTGTTTCAAACCTTTTTTCAGTATGTATTATTCTATATTGGTTTAAGTTACTCAACAGGAATTCAAGGCTCAATTATTGCGGGGACAACCTCCTTTTTTCAAATCCTTCTGGCCCACTTTATGTATAAAAATGATCGGATCAACACAATTAAGATGATTGGCTTGCTGCTTGGTTTTGTGGGTGTTATTTTTGCAAACCTGCCTAAAGGAGAGTTCTCCATTGATTTTGGATGGGGAGAACTGTTATTAATGCTTGCTATGCTATCAGGTGCCTTTGGAAATATTCTTGCTAAAAATGGGAGCAAAGATATGGAAGTGGGGTATTTAACCGCTTATCAAATGTTTTTTGGTTCTCTCGGTTTATTACTTGTCGGAAGCCTTTCATCAAAGCTTTTTCCATTTCACTTTAGTGGTGCGGCTATATGGATGCTATTATACTTAGCCTTTTTGTCAGCAGCAGGATTTATCCTTTGGAATAATGTAATGAAATATAACCAAGTCGGACTTGTTTCACTTTATATGTTTTTAGTGCCAGTCTTTGGCGTCATCTTATCTTCATTTTTACTCGGAGAAGAGGTTTACTTCTTAGTCATGATTGGGTTAATTCTTGTGGTTTCAGGAATTGTCATTGTAAATCGACCGAGGAAAGTTAAGGTAGAAGCATAACTTTTTCTATAGTTCAAATGCCTTCACTTAGTGTGAAGGCATTTTCTATCGTTTGGCAAAAATTATAAGTAATAACCTTTATTAGCAACATAGTTTACGAAAAGAGCCTTATTCATAATGGCCTTTTACTTCAGGTAATTCCTTATAAATATGATTTTTCTTCAATACCTCAATCATATTATCTACTAATTGTGTCATTACTTTTCCGTCCGCGCTATTATCACAGCGATTCCATTCATATTCCCGCGTGCCTTGATTGATCCATACTTGTAATTTATAGCTTTCTAGAGGTTTAACCTGGCAACTCGTTGAAACTTTCTTTTCGTCTAAATAACCGGCTAAAACCATCAGTTTATATATTGACTGTAATTCATCATTGGAAAATTTAAAATCACTTACAGTAACCATTTCACCGTTCTGCAAATCTTTGGTTAATTCCATCTCCTTTGTATCAATGATATTTTTCCGATCAACGCCAAATTCGAGACGGAAGGCAAAGTAGTCTTGAGTTGATAGGTTATATTCGATAGATAGAAGCGGAGTATCGCCTCTTTGTCCATCAGCTTCACAATCTAACAACATGTACTCTAAATCTGTTTTACTTTCGGTACGCTCGATGTTTTGACAAGTGTAGGAGTTTCTTTCTTTTGACCCGAAAGCATCTTCGGTCGTGTCATGAGTAATTGACAGCTGTTTACCATTAAAAACCACTTCATCGTAAATAGGGTCGCCCTCAATCGTGTAATGTGTCACTCTGATCTCATCCGACTTTTGGTTACTAACATTTGTAACAAACTCATCTAATCTCTCCAAATTTTTAACATTACCGTGTATATTAATGATTTCATTAGAAGTAATGACTGTACCGGTCTTATCATGATTTTCATTTTTATTTGTTTTTGTATTACCCATCCCACAGCCGGATAACAAAAGTAAAGTTGATACTATTAAAATTAAATGTTTATTCATCATTAGTCCTCACACTTCCTTTCAATCAATAAGACGAAAGAAAGGAAAAATGGTTTCAAAAACAACCGTTGATATTTAATATGTGAGCAAAAAAATAAGCCCCGAATTTTTTCGGGGACAAAGATCTTAATTATTTACAGTTACTAATGACTTTTCTCTATTGAATAACACAATTAAAAATATGATGAGAAACAATGTACTAATAATCTGGAAGAAGCTAATCTGTTCAAAGAATTGTATAAATAATCCCCCAATAAATGGACCTGCTAAACTTCCGAAGCTAAAGAATATCCCACACATTAAATTTCCGGTAGGCAATAGGTTTTTGGGCATCAAATCCGCCATATATGATATGCCTAGTGAAAAGGTAGAACCTACAAACATACCTGCCATAAATAAGCAGAGCAAGAGGCCGATATACGATTGTTCCAGAAAACTTGCCGTAGTAAAACTAATAAATCCGAGGAATAATATCAAAATCAAAATATTTCTTCGCCCAAACTTATCACTTAATATACCTAAAGGTAACTGGAAGACGATTGCTCCAATCGCAAACGATGCTAGTAGGATGGAGACACTATTAACATTTAAACCTATTCTTAAAGCATAAACGGGGAAGCTACCATTTAGAGATGCTTCTAAAAATCCATAAACAAGTGGAGGTAAGAAAGAAACCCAAGCGTATTTCCAGGCTTGTGAAAATCTTTTGATTGTATCAAAAAAGGAATTTAATCGTATATCTTGTTCAGGGTATTCATTTTTTAAACTGAATAAGAATATCCAGCCGAGTAAACATAATGCTGTAGAGACGATAAAAGGAAGGGCTTCATGAATATTGACTAATGGAGCCATAAGTGGTCCTGCAGCAAAGCCGATTCCAAAAAACAGTCCATATAAGGATAAATTTCTTCCTCTTCGGTTTTCTGGGGAAAAGGATGTAATCCAAGTTTGAGTAGCAAAATGTAAGGAGTGGTCACCAATTCCGATTAAGAGACGAAGAGCAAACCAAAACCAAAATGTTTTCCATAAAGGGAACAAAGCAAGTGAGATGATCACGAGTAATCCACCAAGGATAATGATCGGTTTATAACCAAATTTTCTAAGCGGCTGTTCCATAAAAGGTGATGCTAACAAAATCCCTATATATAAAGCAGTAGCATTCAGGCCATTTAAGGAAGAGGATAATCCATTATTCTCAAAGATAATTGCGATGAGTGGTAATAGCATACCTTGGCTGAAACCTGAAATGGCTACTATACTGACTAATATCCAAAAACGATAATTAGATTGTTCATTCATTTTCATTCTCCTAAAAAATCAGTAATCTTTATGATGGTAGCGATTATTAGGAGAGATTGCAAGATTTTTTACTTTTTCATTTTACGAAAATAGTGTAATCTCTTAAAGGAATGGG
>DASQIV010000414.1:0-5150 GCA_035631415.1 Pseudoneobacillus sp.
ACTGCTTTAAAGCGGTAAAACAATCCCTGAATGGGTGAGGATTTCGAATTCGTTGATAATTGTGGTAGAATCTTTGCATAGTGAATTGAACAATAAACCCGTAAAGGAAGTACAAAATGAGCGTAACTTTACCTGTACAAAAGAATGATTATATAGATGTTGTCTTTGAAGATTTAACGCATGAAGGAGCAGGTGTAGCCAAGGTAGATGGATATCCATTGTTTGTCCCAAATGGGCTGCCAGGAGAAAAAGCAAAAATTAAAGTGATTAAAGCAAACAAAGGATATGGATTCGGAAAATTAATCGAGCTATATGAAGAGAGTCCTGACCGCGTAAAGGCGCCGTGTCCTATTTACAAGGAGTGCGGCGGTTGTCAGCTACAACATTTAAGCTATGAAGGGCAATTGAAAGCCAAAGAAAAACAAGTCCGTGATGTATTAACAAGAATCGGAAAGCTTGAAAATGTAAAGGTGCACCCTGTTCTTGGAATGAGCGAACCGTGGCGCTATCGTAATAAAGCACAAGTCCCTGTCGGAGAACGTGAAGGTGGTCTAATTGCCGGTTTTTATCAAAAACGTAGCCATGAAATTATTGATATGCAGGCATGTTTAATCCAACAAGAGAAAAATGATGAAGTAGTACGAGTAGTAAAGGATATTTGCGAACGTCATGGTATACAAGCTTACCATGAAGAAAAGCATAAAGGACAATTACGTCATATCATGGCTCGTCATGGTTTAGTCACTGGAGAAGTAATGGTGGTTTTGGTAACAAGAACGGCCGATTTACCAAATAAGCAAGAAATAATAAATGAAATCATCGAAAAAATACCAGGGGTAAAATCGATCATTCAAAATATCAATTCTAAAAAAACAAACGTGATTCTTGGCGATGAAACGAAGGTATTATGGGGAGAAGAGGTAATATACGATTTTATTGGTGATATCAAATTTGCGATTTCCTCACGATCTTTTTATCAAGTAAACCCAGAACAAACAAAAGTACTTTATGACAAGGCATTAGAATATGCCGATTTAAGCGGAGAAGAAACGGTAATCGATGCGTATTGTGGAATTGGAACCATTTCATTATTTTTGGCACAAAAAGCACGCAAAGTGTACGGTGTTGAAATCGTACCGGAAGCAATTGATGACGCAAACCGTAATGCCCAGCTTAACGAAATAACAAATGTTGAATTTGCTGTTGGCGAAGCAGAGGTAGTCATTCCAAAGTGGTATGAAGAAGGAATATCCGCTGATGTGCTAGTGGTTGACCCACCAAGAAAAGGGTGTGATGAAGCCTTGCTACAAACGATCATCGCTATGAAACCAAAGAAAGTTGTATACGTTTCGTGTAATCCAGGGACACTAGCACGCGATTTGAGAATTTTAGAAGATGGTGGATATAAAACTTTAGAAGTACAGCCAGTTGATATGTTTCCACACACAACCCACGTTGAATGCGTAACGCAGTTAGTGCTTAAAAAATAAAATCTGCGATTAACATTCAACATATGTGGAGTGTGTCTCGCAACTCATTTTAAAAGAAGGCAACTAACCATCTGGGCGTTGCCTTTTCATGTTTCCTGTAATGGATTTACAAAGCTGTATTGAATATAAACAGTTCCATCGTTTTTGCATGTAATCTTCTCAACCAGAAGAATGAAGGACCTGCGGCGTTAATTCTTTTAAGTTGAGGACTTCCTTTAGCTTTTTTCCGAAATTAATGGCGAAGTCCTCGTTGTCACATTCCTGTAGTTTCTCATTAAGTTCGGTCTTTTTGATTTGAAGTTCTTATTCAGACAAAAAGAATCACCATGCCTAATGTTTCCTCAGCAGCGGTAGCCCTTTTGATTGGCTATAAACCACATGCCTTTCTGACATTCCTCACAATAAAGTATTTTAGTAAATATTGTGTTTCTTCGGGGCAGTAGCTGTTCTTGTGTGGTTATCTATCATTAACTGTACGGCATTAAAGGTTTCCTTTGGAATAATGACATTCGTATAGAAAAACTTATTAAGAGAAACATGCACTAGAAAAAATATAAATCATATATAGGTGATATCCCGTTCGAATTGATGAGGAGGATATCATGATGCCTATGTTACCTATGGAAAAATATTTCGGTAAGTTAGAACTAGTTTATGCATTTTATGGGGCTATGCCTACAGGTGTTACTGTTTCAGAAACCGGTCGTATTTTCATTTGTTTTCCGAAATGGGGAGACGATGTTAAATTTACGGTGGCGGAAATTGTTGATGATAAATTGCAGCCTTATCCTAATTTACAAACCAATTTGGTTAACCCCGAGAATATCACAATGACTTTCATCAGTGTCCAAAGTGTAGTTGCTGATGGAAGGGGAACGCTTTGGGTATTAGATACAGCGGCACCCAATTTTTCTGAACCTATTAAAGGTGGGGCAAAATTAGTCGCTGTTGATTTAAAAACCAATACAATTAGAAGAGTATATACCTTTACAGAAGATGTTGTCCTGCCAACAACTTACCTGAATGATGTCCGATTTGATTTTCGTGTTGGAAACGCAGGTTATGCCTATATAACGGATTCTTCTTCCAAAGGACCAGGAGCTATTATCGTCGTAGATTTAGAAAATGGAAACGCGTTTAGACGGTTAAATGGAGCAAATTCAACTTCACCCGATCCCTATTTTATACCGAAAGTAGAAGGGAAAGTGTTGATGAATCGAAATAAAGATGGCGGGACTTCTCCATTTAGATTGGCGTCTGACGGTATTGCGATTTCTCCTGATGGAAAGGCATTATTTTTTTGTCCACTAACAAGTCGTCATCTGTTCTCGATCTCAACAGAAGCCCTGAGAGACAGAAATATACCGGACATGGATTTACCTTATCATGTGGAGTATTGGGGAGAAAAAGGTGCGTCTGATGGAATGATTACAGATGCAAAAGGGACCGTTTATGCTGGAGATTATGAGAACAATAGTATTCGAAAGATATTGCCAAATGGCACTATGGAAACCATCGCACATGATCCGAGAATTTTATGGCCGGATACTTTTTCGATTGGTCAAGATGAATACTTATATGTCATTGTGAACCAATTACATCGGCAGGCAAGATTTCATTATGGAAAAGACCTAAGACAAAAACCTTATAGTTTACTTCGTATGAAAATTGATGAATTTCCTGCTCCTACCATTTGATAATAAAAAATAGTTGGTTCATTTTTTTGTGAAATTTGAATGGGTAAGCATGGAGCCAATAGGTCGTAATAAGCTTAATATAGCTCAATTCATAAAAGAAAAGATATCAAATTTATAATATTAAAAGAAAATGGTGGTCGCAAAAGGAGGGAAATCGTATAATTGCTTCATTTAAATATAAATGGTTTATTAGGAACAGTTTAGGTTGGTAATGCTAAACTGCTCCTATTTTATTTTTATAGAGTGGGTAAGTTCAATGCTATATTGATATTATTTAAATCTTAATTGATTTGTTCGTTTGTAACCCAAGCATGGTTCCATCCTTTTTCTGCCATATATAAGGAAATTTGTTCATGCATATCAAGAGTTTCCATTAAATGGCGAGTGAGGTGCTCAAGGGTTTTGTGTACTTCGTAAAATCGCAGTTTGGTGAAGTTTCACTAAGATAATTCTCGCCGATCAACGGAATTTGGCGGTTCCTCAAACCATCCATTGGAAATCATGATGTTTGCGCAGTCTTCCGCAAGCTTCACATCCCTTGCGATGGCAGATGAATATTTGAGCCCGAGGTCTCGCCTCATGGAGCCGGACAAGGCGGTTCCATAATAAGCCATGGCAGCTTGAATCAAAAATGCGCAATGGAATATCATTAATTTATCCGAAAATGGCGCAACCTGAGAATCTGTAACATGGGTGTCCCAGGTGATGGCAGAACTGATGAAGTCTTCATTAAGGATGGAAGTGAAAATTTCAATATGTTCTGCTGCCAGTTGTACCACTTCCTCCATGAACCGGCGAATCTCTTTCCTTTTGGCGGTTTGGCTGAAACCGAGAGCCAAGTCTTTAGTCAAGATGGTTTTCTGCAAATTAAAATAAAGACTGGAGATTTCTATTGTATTCAATGGGCGCTGGTGCCCAAACCAGCCGGCTAAAAAGTTTTGTCTTTCCGCAAATTCGATTTTTTCCGGAAGCGCTATGGTGGGGGGACGTTCCATGTGACCTTTCGATTGCAGCATTCCCAACGTAGTTTCGTACAATTCATAAGATTCCTTGTATGTTTCGAAATAGAATTGACAAACGTCCTGCCTTCGGGAAGCGGTGATTCCGAGAGAATAAGCGGTCAATCCGTGTATCGACATTTGGTGCAGATAGAACAGCCAGAGTTCATCTGAAAATAATCGCGGTGCGTCTAAATGGACATCTTCATCTGTAAATCCATGGGGAATCGGAAAATGTTCCTGATTGAAAATGGCGGTGATTTTTTGAACAATGTTTTCTGATAAATTCAAAGCTTTGCAAAAAATAGCGTTAATTTCTGGATCTTGAATAGTTTTCAATGCATATTTGTTTACGCATAGAGCCATCGTATTATTCATATAAGGAGTCCATAAATTCGATACATCGAGTGCAACTATTTTTTTCTCCATTGCAATTCCTCCACAATTTTTTTAAATCTAATTCATGCTAATAACCAACGAGTTTTATAGAAATGTACTTTAAATGTTAGGCTTCTATTTTTTATCGGTTTTTATGTATTTTAGTCAAAAAGTTTGCCATCCAACCAACGTCAGTCGGCATGGTGTTTCTCCGCTGGCACATCAATTTCATCCGGACGCAACATCTTAGGTAACAGAACTAAATCAAGGAAATAAAATTTTTAAGAAGGTAATTCTACTTTTTTCAAATGAAATAAAGATTGTGAAAAAATGTACTTAAATGTAGTGTAGTGTTTTATTAAACCCACCAACATCTCATGTGTTGTCACATACACTAGTTACACACCATTCCTATTCAAAAAAAGTTCCAAGAAAGTATGACCTTATCTATAAAAAGGGGTACCCAAGTAAAATTTCACTCATTGGGTACCCCTTAATCTTTATTTAAAATACTTTCGTTGTCCAATCCTCACAATTCCAAATATCGGTAGCAATTTCACGATAGAAATCAGGTTCGTGGGATACCA
>DASQIV010000415.1:0-2216 GCA_035631415.1 Pseudoneobacillus sp.
GAGCGTTCAGATAGTTGTGCTGTTCCAGCAGCTGCTGTGGTAGCAGAAAATGTAGTAGCGTGGGAAATTGCTTCAGCAATTGTTGAGCAATTCTATAGTGATCGATTTGATACATTGAAGGAATGTGTTCAGGCTCAGAGGGATTTTGCGAGGGGATTTTAATGGAAAAGCATACAATCACCACAGATTCAAAATCATATCCAGTTTTCATTGGTGAAGGTGCCATTCAACAACTTCCATCGTTTTTAAATCAACATTTTTCAAATATGAGTAAAATTATACTCATAACAGATAAAAAGGTAGCGGACCTACATTTATCATCGATAAAGAAAATTTTAGATAACCAGAAGGTATGTACCTTTATTACACCAATTGGTGAGGCAGCCAAAACATTTGATGTTTATTATGAAGCCATTACATTTGCTTTAGAACAAAAGTTAGATCGTAATTCTATTCTTATAGCCTTTGGAGGAGGAGCGATTGGGGATTTAGGTGGTTTCATCGCTTCCACTTTTATGAGAGGGATTGCTTTTATACAAATTCCTACAACCATCTTAGCCCATGATAGTGCGGTGGGTGGAAAGGTTGCCATTAATCACCCAATTGGAAAAAATATGATTGGCTCCTTTTATCAGCCTGAAGCTGTTTTTTATGATTTATCTTTTGTTCACACCCTTTCATTAACCGAAAAACGTTCTGGATTTGCTGAAGTAATAAAGCATGCTCTCATCCATGATTCCGCCTTTTATGAAAGGTTACTTCAAGAAGTGAAAACACTAGAGACAATTGATAGGTCTCTTTTACAATGGATGCTCTTAGAAGGAATCAAAATAAAGGGGAATATCGTTGCGAAGGATGAAAAGGAAAAAGGAGAAAGAGCATTTTTGAATTTTGGTCATACATTAGGTCATGCCATTGAAGCCGAAATGGGATATGGGAATATGACCCATGGTGAGGCTATAGCTATTGGAATGATCTTTGCACTAAATTTAAGTAAGAAAAGACTAAATTTAGATTTCGATATTACTACGTTTATTAACTGGCTACAGAAGTTGGGGTATTTAACCAATATTCCAAGTGAATTATCTGTCATTCATTTAATAGAAAGAATGAAGCAAGACAAAAAAGCAATAAAGGAAGAAATTAGAATGGTGTTATTGTCGAAAATAGGTGAACCTGTTCTTGAATCGATAACAGAGGAAGACATCATAAGAGAACTAGAAAATAATTTGAGGGAGGTATACAAGTGATTAGAGGGGTAAGGGGAGCTACAACAGTAATCAATAATGATGAATCGGAAATACTCACTGCAACTGAAACACTCATAAAAGAGATGATTTCAAAAAATGCAGTTAATCCCGATAATGTTGCTTCCATCTTTATTTCTGTAACAGACGAAATTACTGCAGTATTTCCAGCAAAGGCCCTAAGAAGATTTGAAGGCTGGTCATTTGTTCCTGTCATGTGTATGAAGGAGATCCCTGTACAAGATTCATTAAAATCTTGTATTCGCATCATGATGCACATTAATACAACCAAATCCCAAGAAGAAATTCATCATGTTTATTTAGAAAACGCTATTCAGTTAAGACCGGATTTATTAATACACGAAAAGATAATTTGAGGTGAAGATTAAATGAATTTGAAAAAACAGCTTCTTTCCTTAAAACCATATCAACCAGGTAAATCTATTGATGAAGTAAAAAAGCAATTTGGGTTAGAGAATATTATCAAACTAGCTTCAAATGAAAACCCATTTGGCTGTTCTCCTGCTGTAATGAACTCAATAAAAAATATAGAAAAACCTTATTCATTATATCCTGATGGATATTCTACCGATTTAAGAACAGCCTTAGCTAATTTCCTTAACGTATCACCAGAACAACTAATGTTTGGAAATGGGTCAGATGAGGTTATTCAAATCATTTCTAGGTCTTTACTTGATTCAAACAGTAATACGGTTATGGCTTCTCCTACGTTTCCTCAATACAAGCATAACGCTATCATTGAAGGCGCTGAGATACGCGAGGTACCATTAATAAATGGAGATCATGATTTGCACGGAATGTTAAATGCAATCGATGAAAACACAAATGTTGTTTGGGTATGCAGTCCTAATAATCCAACGGGAACTTATATTAATAAAAATCAAATTACTTTATTTTTAGATCAAGTTCCTTCAAATGTATTAGTCGTTTTAGATGAGGCTTATTATG
>DASQIV010000416.1:0-5303 GCA_035631415.1 Pseudoneobacillus sp.
ACGAAAATATAAATAGCGAAATTGTTTATAATTCTACATTAAATCAGCATGAGAAAATCGATACAAAAAAACAGTGGAAGAAAAAAGAAAAATTCAGTTATTTACTTATAGACAATTATAAGAAAGACATGAATGAACTAATCGTTGGAATTGGTGGAATAAAATTAACCTCAGAAGTGAAGACAGGCAGTCTTGCAACAGAAGCAGTTCAAATGATGGAAATTGTACAGTCAGTTGCTGTAAAATCAAAAGGGAAATGATCATAGTCAAACATTGAATGTTAAAGGATGGATTTACGATGATAAAGTTAGAATCAATGGAACAATTTGAAGAACTTCGTCATAATGGAAAGCATGTATTTTTATTTTCGGCAAATTGGTGTCCAGATTGCCGATTTATTGAGCCTTTTCTTCCGGAGGTGGAAGAAAAGTTCTCTGAATATGAATGGGTTTATGTTGATCGTGATCAGTTTATTGACCTATGTATTTCCCAAGATGTCTTTGGAATTCCAAGTTTTATTGTTTACAATAATGGTACAGAGTTAGGGCGTTTTGTAAGTAAGGATCGTAAAACACAAGAAGAAATTGAAGAGTTTATGATTGGTTTAAAATTATAACACCTTTTCCTCCTTCGTCTTTCTTTCGGACGAAGGGTTTTTCATGTAGAATGAAAAAAGTATAAATCTTAGGAAGGAGGAACTTTTATGAAAATGGATAGTATCAAAATGAAAAAAGAACTGGAGAGTAGATTAAAGGGTCCAAATCGGTCCATCTCCTATAATCGTGAAAAAGATGAATTGAAGATTGTGAATGTTCGAACTGGTAAAGGCATCACCATATCATTATCAGGGATTGTGGCAAAGTGGCATCAGCAAAAAGAAAAGGCTATTGATGAAGTAATCTACTATGTAGAAGAAGGTCTAAAGGTAATGGGGACAGAGAATACTCTAGTCGGAAACGATAAAAAAATATTTCCCGTTATTCGTTCGACTTCCTTTCCTCTTGAATCAGGGGAAGGTAAAGCCTTTTTAACTGAAGAGCACACGGCAGAGACAAGAATCTATTATGCTCTCGATTTAGGTAAGTCCTACCGTTTAATCGACGAAGATTTGGTAGCCAAAGAGGGGATTTCTCCTAAGCAAATAAAAGAAGCTGCTTTATTTAATTTAAGGTCATTACCTACAGGTGTAAAAAAGGATGTAGTAGCGGGTAACAATTACTATTTCCTTTCTACAAATGATGGCTATGATGCTAGTAGGATTTTAAATGATGCTTTCCTAAAGCAGATGGAAAGTCAAATAAGCGGAGATATGGTATTAGCTGTACCTCATCAAGATGTTTTAATTATTGCTGATATTCAAAATAACACAGGGTATGATGTGTTAGCTCAAATGGCAATGGCCTTTTTTGCAAATGGGAAGGTTCCGATTACAGCATTATCTTTTGCATATGATAATGGGGAATTAGAACCAATGTTTATCCTTGGTAAAAATCGAAGAGAGTAAAAAGAAAGATCACAAGATTTGTGGTCTTTTTTTAGTCTTATATATCTAAATTATTATTTTTTGTCGAAATTTCAAGAATTACTGATAAAATAGGAATGGTAGAAAGCTAGAAGATTAGAAAGAGTGATTTATTTTGAGTTGGTTAAATAAGCTTTTAAAAATTTTCCAGGATAAACAAGAAGATATTGAAATGGAAGAATTGGAACCAGAACATTATGAAAAAAAATGGGGAAACGATTCTAGAGGAAAAGAGTTAGATACGAAAGTCGTGTATCAATATCCTAAAGGTAATTTTCGATTTCCTTTAATCCCTGATGAAGAGCAAATAAAATTACAAAAGCGAAATAAAGAAGATAAATACAAAGAAGCCACTACTTCAATGACTGAAGCTAGTCGGAAACGTGCTGCTAATAAACAAAGTCAAGAAGAAAGACGCCCGGTAATCAAACCAATGATTCCAGAAAGTCGACGTTCAGAGAATAGTCCTGTTAAGAAGGAGAATAGTTACCATACTCGGGAACATGAATCAAGCCAACCAAATAAGAAACTAGCTGGTTCAAATAAAATTTCTAAGAAGAGCAGTAGACCATTTCAGCCGACTGAAATTCCATCGCCTATTTATGGATTTACGAAACGACCTATTCAGACGGATATTGTAGAGTTTGAATTACAAGGAGAAGAACCACCTATAGAGGTAGAAAATGTAAAAACCCCTTTTATTAATGAAAACATTGACGAAAATCCGTTAGAAAAAATCTCACCAATAAAAAGTATAGAACATCCTATTGAAATAGAACAGGATGATAACGATAGTTCATCAATGGATACGGATGGTTTATATTTTGAAAAAAATATTGAATCGGAACGAATAGACAGTTATGAAGTAGAACCCCTTACCGAAGACGTTGAGGCCATCTCCTACTTAAATGAAGAGTATGTAGAGGATGAAAACGATGAACATGTGGTAGTAGCTGAATTATACATGGAAGACGTGTCCAAAGAAGAAGCTTTTGATGAGGATGAAGTAAATAATATAGAAGTTGAAGATGAATATGGTGAATATGAAGAAAAAGTAGTAGAAGAAGAAGAAGAAGAAGAAGAAGAAGAAGAAGAAGTGGCGCAAGATTCAAATGAAATAGTGGAAAAGCAAGTTCAATCACGTTCTCATTTACCCTTTAACGTTCTCATATTACAGCAAGACTGACGATTTATGGAACAAAAAGTAGAGATACCTAGGCCGACAGAACATCCACAACAACAATTAAATACAGGCTTGCTAGAACCAACTACTATTAACGTTGAATCCACTATCTCTGAGCCAATAAATGTATCTTCCTATACTTTCCCAGGATTGGAACTACTCAATCCTCCAGTTACACGTTTCGCACAGGAAAATGTGGATTGGATTGAAAATCAAGAGCATTTGTTAAATGAGGCGTTGAAAAATTTTGGTGTAAGAGCTAGTGTTGTGAATATTACTCAAGGACCATCTGTTACTCGCTTTGAAGTACAACCAGAACCAGGAGTTAAAGTAAACAAAATAACGAATTTGTCTGATGATATTAAATTAAGTCTAGCGGCAAAGGATATTCGTATTGAGGCACCAATTCCAGGTAAGCATACGATTGGAATTGAAGTTCCAAATAAAAAAAGTCGCCCAGTACTTATTTCTGAAATCATCAAAACGGATGCATTTCGAAATAGTGAGTCACCATTAACTGCCGTATTGGGACTTGATATTTCAGGAGCACCGATTGTAACAGACTTAAAAAAGATGCCTCATGGACTTATTGCAGGCGCAACAGGGTCTGGTAAAAGTGTTTGTATTAATTCGATATTAATTTCACTTCTATATAAAGCTAGTCCATATGATTTAAAGCTTTTATTAATCGATCCGAAAATGGTTGAATTGGCACCATATAACCATATTCCGCATTTAGTAAGTCCTGTTATTACCGATGTGAAGGCAGCAACAGCAGCACTTAAATGGGCCGTTGAAGAGATGGAAAGAAGATATGAGCTATTTGCTCATGCAGGTGTAAGGGATATCAATCGTTTTAATGAAATTGCTGAAGCCCATAAACGTTATTCAGAAAAACTGCCGTTTATTGTCATCATCATTGATGAGCTTGCTGACTTAATGATGATGTCCCCTGCGGATGTCGAGGAATCTATCTGTCGTATTGCCCAAAAAGCAAGAGCATGCGGAATTCATTTAATTATTGCTACTCAACGACCGTCTGTCGATGTTATTACAGGGCTTATTAAAGCGAATGTGCCTACTAGAACGGCCTTTTCTGTTTCTTCCCAAATTGATTCCCGCACGATTATTGATATAAGTTGAGCAGAAAAGCTATTAGGAAGAGGAGACATGCTATTTTTAGAAAATGGATCTTCTAAACCTGTTAGATTACAAGGAACGTTTGTATCGGATGCTGAAATAGATTTAGTCGTTGAGCATGTCCGTGACCAAATGGAGCCTCAATACTTATTCCATCAAGATGAGCTGTTGAAAAAAGCTCAAATTGTCGAGGAAGAGGATGAGCTATTTTATGAAGCATGTGAGTTTGTCATTGATCAAGGCGGTGCATCAACATCTAGCCTCCAAAGAAGGTTTAAAGTGGGCTATAATCGTGCTGCTAGGTTAATTGATATGATGGAACAACAAGGATTTATCTCTGAACCTAAAGGTAGCAAACCACGTGATGTCTTGATTACTGCAGAGGAATTAGAGCAAATACAAGAGACAAGTAGTAGTACATTCCTATAATTAATGGTATTCTTTAGTGATATGAACTTCATACTAAGATAAAAAACAATGAACGTTTTAATTGAAAATGATTTTGGATGTCAAGGAGTACTTTGGATGAAAGAAATCGAATTAAAATTACAAGGTAAAATAAAACGATTAACGAATCATACATTTAAGTTTGATGAGCGTGTAAAAGAGGGATGGTTTTCAGCTGTCTATTTTCTAAAGACGAAAGAGATTGTAGAAAAGTTTAATCCAGATAATATGGTAACGATGCAATTTTTTCAAAAGGATCATGCAGTTCTATGTGGAACTGATGAAGTGATTGCTTTAGTTAATACCTTTGCTACAAATCCTGAGAAACTTGAAATCTATTCGTTAAAGGATGGAGATAAAATAACTCCATTTGAAACCATTTTAACGATTAAAGGTCCGTACCAAAGCTTTGGGTTTCTTGAGGGCCTTATTGATGGCATTCTTTCAAGAAGAACATCTGTCTCAACCAATGTTTATAATGTAATGAAAGCTGCCGCAGTAAGTGGTGATCAAAAGCCTGTTATCTTTATGGGTGATCGCGATGATCATTTTATCACTCAAGCTGGTGATGGATATGCCGCTTATATTGGTGGAGCAACAGCACAAGCTACACATGCAATGAATGAATGGTGGGGGAAGCAAGGTATGGGAACAATGCCGCATGCTCTTATTCAATTATTTAATGGTGATATTGTGGCTGCTACTCATGCTTATAGAGAAACCTATCCGCAGGATGAACTCATTTCTCTGGTTGATTATAATAATGACGTGATAACAGATTCTCTTAAGGTTGCTAGGGTATTTGGAGAAGAATTAAAAGGGGTTCGCATTGATACTTCTAGAACCCTAATTGATCAGTACTTCTTGCGAAATCAACATTTACTTGGGACCTTTGACCCTCGTGGAGTGAATGCTGAACTTGTTTTCGCACTAAGAAAGGCACTTGATGAAGAGGGCTATCAGCATGTTAAAATTGTGGTTAGCGGTGGGTTCGATGAGGATCGTATTCTT
>DASQIV010000417.1:0-6271 GCA_035631415.1 Pseudoneobacillus sp.
TTGACAAATAAAGAACTTGCCGAAAAATATCCTTATTCATTATTAACAATTCATCCATTACGTTCTAATCACTCACAGCATTATCATTTATTTGACCCTGCACCTAAATTAAAAGTAGAGATATCTCAGGATATAGCTAAACAAAGAGGTCTAAGTGAAGGTGATGAAGTGAAGGTTTGGAATGATCGAGGATGTATTAATGGCTACGTCCAAATTATGAAACAGGCCCATCCTCAGACTATTAATATTGATGAGGGAATATGGAGCCGATTTGGAGGATCTGTCAATCTATTAACCTCTAATCGAGAATCAGATAACGGATTAGGCAGTACCTTGTATGATTGTCTTGTAAATATAGAAAAAATGAAATAGTTATTTAAAGGCTGCTCCCATGTCTGGGGCAGCTTTTTTTTATGAAAAGGCTCTGTTAAACATGACTGTTGATTTCCGCTGCAGGCACTCGCTTTCCGCGGGGCGTGCGGTGAGCCTCCTCGTCGCTATCGCTCCTGTGGGGTCTCACCTGTCCCGCTGCTCCCGCAGGAGTCTCGCACCTTCCGCTCCAATCAACATTGTTAAAAATCAACACTGCTCTTTAACACAGCCTATGAAAAAGTACTCACGATGAATCTCGGTTTAAAGAATTTTGCTCATCGCTTTTTGAACATTTGTCCCAGTTTTTGTAAAAATATTAAAAAGTTCATAGAAATGTCAAAGTTAAAAAATATTTTTGAATATTCTTGCTTAGGAACTTAAAACATACTATACTGATGTTGAACATATGTTCAAACTGTTTTTTACAAAATATCATAAGGGGTATTTCTAATTAGTGATGAAGAACCTAAGTAAATTGATAGAAGTCGCTAGGTTATATTATCAATTTGATCTTAGTCAGCAAAGGATTGCAGAAAAGCTAGGTATTTCAAGGCCATCTGTATCAAGAATGCTCCAGCAGGCTAAAGAGCAAGGAATTGTTCAAATTAAGATTTTTGACCAATCGGAAAGTACTGAAAGACTAGCTAATTCAGTAAAAGAAGCATTTAACTTAAAACATTGTATTGTCATCCCTGTTCCAGAATACAGCGAAGAAAGCATGAAAGTGGAACTAGGTAAAGCAGCGGCTGCCTACATCGGAGAAATTGTCCAAAATGGTGATATCATCGGTACTACCTGGGGGACAACCTTATACGAAGTAGCACAACGGGTAAAACCTAAAAATGTAAAGGGAGTAACAGTCGTTCAATTAAACGGTGGAATAAGTTACTCTGAGACCAATACATATGCTGCTGAGATACTAAATGATTTAAGTGCCGCATTTAACACATTTCCACATTTCCTACCTTTACCAGCAGTGGTCGATCACCCTGTAGTGGCAAGTGCAATTCACTCAGACCAGCAGATTAAACGGGTGCTAAATTTAGGTAAACAGTGCGATATTGCGTTGTATACGGTAGGAGAACTTACGAAAGAATCGACTTTATTTAAAGCAGGTTATTTTTCTTCAGAAGACTTTGAGCTTTTAAAATCTCAAAAAGCAGTTGGTGACATTTGTTCAAGAATTATTGATGTAGAAGGAAATATTTGTAATCAGCAATTAGACGAGCGAACCATTGGTATTAATCTATCTGACTTGAAAAATAAGCATTACAGTATCTTAATTGCTGGAGGAATGGAAAAGGTAGATGCAATCATTGGTGCTTTAAAGGGCCAATTTACAAATGTTCTTATTACCGATCAGAACACTGCTCAAATATTACTCACATTAGATGAGGAGGGAAAAGAGTAGTGGAACAAAAGGAATTAATGGAACTTATTAAAGAAGTAACCATTAAAACATTAGCTAAAAACCAAAGACATCTAGAAGTTCCTATAGCTGTATCAAATCGCCATGTTCATCTATCTAAGGAGCATGTTGAAAGACTGTTTGGAAGGAACTATCAATTAAATAAATGGAAAGACTTATCACAACCAGGTCAATTTGCTAGTAAAGAGACCGTTATTTTAATTGGTCCCAAAGGAAGGATTGAAAAAGTAAGAGTATTAGGTCCTGCCCGAGGTGATACCCAAGTAGAAATATCGTTATATGATGGTTTTACACTTGGAGTTACTCCGCCAATTAGGGACTCAGGAGATATCGATGGAACCCCTTCTATAATCATTCAAGGTCCACGAGGGCAACTGAAAGTGGAGCAAGGCCTTATTTGTGCAGCTAGACATATTCATATGCACCCTGATGATGCAGCTCAATTCAATGTTTCTAACGGTGAAAGAGTTCAAGTGAACGTGTTTGGCCCAAGAGGTGTAATCTTTGACAATGTGTTAATTCGAGTATCGCCAAGATATAAACTTGAGATGCACATTGATCTTGATGAGGCAAATGCCGCACAAATAAAAAATGGTCAATTGGGAGTGCTCTTAAAGAAATAGAGCATGTTCATGTAAGGGGGAATGCTAGTGAAAGAAAGAATTGAATTACTAGTCCGGAAAATGGTATTGGACTATTTGAATAAAGAAAAAAAGTCCAAGAAAAACAAACAACTCTTAATCATTTTAGATGACCAACCAATGATAAATAGAAAAGATTTTTGGGTGAAAATGAAAGCGATTTCAAGTAATTATCAAGTTACTTTTCTAATATCAGATAGCTGGTCTACAGTTCCAGAAGAAATCAGTCATGTAAAATGTGTTCCTTTACATCAGAACCATCTTGAGGAAATAGCACATGAAATGCAAAGGTCGGATGTACTGCTTTATGCAACAGCAAGCTATTCCACTTTAGCGAAGCTTTCCTTAACGATGGACGAAGGTTTGCCATTGTGGATTACCATCCAAATGCAAATGGAAGGAAAACAAATTTTACTAGCTAGTGATCATCTTCTTCCTAAAGGTACTCAAAAAATTACAACTCCCTTTACGGTTAGAAAACGAATACAAACTTACATAAGGCAATTAAGGGAAGACAAGGTACAAATAGTGTCTTTACCTGATACGTGCAAATGGCTAGATTCCTATTTTGATAGTTTTACCGAAAGCCGTCATGTTGTCTTGGCTAAGCATATTGAGGAAGCGGCAAAATTGGGTGAATCACAATTATTGGTGCCGAAGAACAGTTTAATTACTCCAATGTGTAAAGATTATGCTAGAGAATTAGGGGTCGTAATAAAGCAAAAGGAGTAAAAGTATGATTATTGGGAAAGTAATCGGAAATGTCGTTTCAACCTGTAAGGCTGAGAAGCTTCAAGGGAAAAAACTATTAATCGTTCAGCCACTTGATTTAATTTCTATTGAGCCTGATGGTAAGCCTGTCATTGCGATTGATACAGTGGGGTCAGGCAAAGGTGAAGTGGTTATGGTGGTAAGTGGAAGTTCTGCAAGGCAGACAGCTGTTACAAATGGGACTCCAGTAGATGCTGCGATTATTGGGATTATTGATCAAGTTGAAATTGAAGGAAAGTTAACATTTGAAAAAAAGTAAAGGGGGGACAAGAAAATGCAAATGAGTGAAAAGGATATTCAAAAGCTAGTGGAACAAGTGCTTGCTAATATAACTGGACAAGCCTCTAGTGAACATGTATCCCATTCTGCATCTGAAATTGCCCTAGGAGATGGCGTATTTACTACAGTGGATGAAGCTGTTGCTGCTTCTAAGATAGCGGAATCAAAAATGCGTCACGTCTCTCTTGAAAGTCGTAGAAAAATGATTCAAGCGATGCGTGAGATAAGCATCCAGCATGCGGAAGAATTAGCAAAGATCGCTGTCGAAGAAACAGGCTTAGGTAGAGTAGAAGATAAGATTGCTAAAAACCTCCTTGCCGCCAACAAAACGCCTGGTGTCGAGGATTTAGTAAGTACTACTTATACAGGGGACGATGGGATGACATTAGTCGAATATGCCCCATTTGGAATTATGGGTTCGATTACTCCATCTACCAATCCAGCTGCAACCATCATTAATAATAGTATTTCACTCGTTGCTGCAGGGAACGTGGTCGTTTATAACCCACACCCAAGTGCGAAAAAAGTGTCCTTACACACTTTGAAACTATTAAATAAAGCAATTGTCTCAGCAGGAGGACCAGAGAATGTCTTAACGGCAGTCGCTTCTCCAAACCTGGAAACGAGTAAGCAAGTAATGGAGCATCCAGCCATTCGTGTTCTTGTCGTTACAGGTGGAGGAATCGTTGTAAAGGCTGCAATGAAAACAGGTAAGAAGGTTATTGCTGCAGGTCCAGGAAATCCACCTGTTGTTGTCGATGAAACAGCAGACCTTGTTAAGGCAGGAAGAGACATAGTTAGTGGAGCAAGCTTTGATAACAATGTTCTTTGTACGGCAGAAAAAGAGGTTTTTGTTGTCGATAAGGTTGCTAATACATTAAAGCAAGAAATGATTAAAAATGGTGCTGTTGAACTAAAAGGCTTTGAGCTTGAAAAGTTGCTGAAAGTCATCTTAGTTGAAAAGGACGGGAAGTTTTATCCGAATCGTGACTATATCGGAAAAAATGCAGAAGTTTTATTAGCGGCCATTGGAAAAAAGGTAGATTCATCTGTACGTCTTATTATTACAGAAACATCCTTTGATCACCCACTCATTTGGACTGAAATGCTTATGCCTATTTTGCCGATAGTTAAAGTACCAAATGTGGATACTGGTATCGAGATGGCGGTTAAAGCTGAAAAAGGCAATCGACATACCGCAATTATGCATTCACAAAATATCACGAACTTAACAAAAATGGCTCGCGAAATCCAAGCAACAATTTTTGTGAAAAATGGTCCGTCTTACTCAGGGCTTGGCTTTAATGCAGAAGGATTTACGACCTTAACCATCGCTGGCCCAACAGGAGAAGGGTTAACATCAGCTAGAACCTTTAGCCGTCAAAGACGTTGTGTACTTGTAGATGGATTTAGAATAGTGTAAGCGAGGTAATGTAGATGTCTGATAAGGCAGATCACACCAACCAAGAGCAATCCAAAGCTAGCAAGAAAAAAGGAAGGCCAAAAGCTTCCACTTCTACTATAAAAAATGTGGCTGAAAATCAGCCGATACAAGGAGGAAATAACATGAAAGAAGCATTAGGAATGATTGAAACAAAAGGTTTAGTTGGCGCAATTGAAGCGGCAGATGCAATGGTAAAAGCAGCAAATGTAACACTAGTAGGCAAAGAAATGATTGGTGCTGGACTTGTAAGCGTTTTAGTACGTGGTGATGTTGGAGCAGTAAAAGCAGCTACTGAAGCTGGAGCTGAGGCTGCTGGTCGAGTAGGTCAATTAGTTTCTGTTCATGTCATTCCAAGACCAAATGGTGAAGTGGAAGGAATTTTACCGAAAGCTTAAGTAGGTGTAAAAAATCATGTCTCAAACAATGATAGAGAGTTATATCGAAAAGATTGTTAGACAAGTAGTAACCAATTCTCTTCAAACGACTGTAGTGTCCAATGAAAATATCAAACCTATTATAGTAGCAAATTGGAAAATGAATATGACATTAGATTCAATTACCGAATTTGTTCATGATTTTTCAAAAAAAAGCTTTCCTGTTGATGTGGTTATATGTCCACCAGCTCCCTATTTGTATGTCTTAAATGGCTGGCAAATAAAATTAAATGCTACCTTTTCTCTTGGTGCACAAAATGTGCATTCAGAAAATAATGGAGCTTTTACAGGAGATGTTTCAGCAAACCAGCTTCTTGATGTAGGGTGTGAATATGTCATCATCGGACATTCAGAAAGAAGAGCTATTGGTGAAACGAATGCCTTTATTCATCAAAAGGTAAAACAAGCATTGAATACAAGATTGACTCCGATTCTTTGTGTAGGTGAAACCGAAGATGAACGAAAGAATCACAAAACAAGTGATGTTGTGGAGGAGCAAATCCTTTCAGCTCTTCAGAATATAGAAGATATTTCACGTGTCATTATTGCTTATGAGCCTGTTTGGGCAATTGGAACAGGACAGTCAGCAGCTCCTGAACAAGCGCAGGAAGTACATCATTTTATCCGGTCTGTTTTATTCAAGCATTTTGGAGCAAATGCAGGCAACATTCCGATTTTATACGGTGGTTCAGCAAAGCCTGAAAATGCAAAGGATTTTAGTGTAATGCCTAATATCAATGGTTTATTAGTTGGTGGAGCTATCCTAAAAGCAGACGATTTCACAAAAATTATTCAGGCGTTTTGTTAAGGGGGGAAGACAATGAAGAAAGTAGCTATCGGTAGTGACCATGGTGGTTTTGAATTAAAAGAAGCAGTAAAAAAACAACTGACAAGTCTAGGT
>DASQIV010000418.1:0-2450 GCA_035631415.1 Pseudoneobacillus sp.
ATTCCACCAGATAAGATAAATTTCATTGCTTCTTCTGGTTTTACCTCAATGATTTCAACACGATCCTTGGGGATAAGCACGGTGAAACCTGCTACTTGGAAGGTTTGCGGGATATAGACGGCGACACAATGAGAGAGTGGCTCATAAAATTCATGGATATTCTCAGCGGTCAAAAATCCAACACTTTTCATATCTGAACCAGGGTGAGAGATTAAAACGACCTTTGAAAATGATTTCTTTTCACCAAGAAATGAATTTACCGTATCTTTTATAACAGAATAAATGGTTTTAACAAATGGTATTTTTTCTAATAAACGATCAAGGATTTTAAAGATTGTCCCTGTTATAAACTTAGTAGAGAGCCAACCGAGTACTGTAATCAGGATAATTGTAAGTAACAGCCCAATACCCGGAATGTAGGATTCCCTAAAATAAGACCTTAACACATTCCCTAGAATACCATCTAAAAACATAAAAATCTTATAGATCACATAAATCACAAGCAAAATAGGGACAATCGTAATAATCCCATTAATAAAGTTTTTAATTAAACCTTTCATCCAATCACCTACTGTAAAATTACTATTTTTTATTTTAACGTAAAAACCTTCAATACAAAAGAAAAAGGGCTGACGAGTCGTCATTCCCTTTAAAAATGATTAAAATTTGAAGTTTCCTACTACTTCTCGAAGTTGTTCCGATTGCTTGGATAACTCGGCAGCAGAAGCAGTTACTTGTTCCATGGCAGCTGTTCCTTCTTCAGCCGCGGCAGCTGTAGATTCCGTGTTGGAAGCTGTTAAAGCTGCAATGGAAGTTACTTCTTTAAATGAAGCAGATACATCATTGCTTAATTCAAGTACTTGGTTGATTTGCTCCCCCATAGTAGAAATAACGGAAGCGGTGTCGTTAATATTAAAGATAATCTGATTAAGTGATTGACTTGTATCATTCATCGTTTTTACACCAGCTTGAACCTCTTCAACCCCATTTGAGTTTTTAAGGATTATCTTCTCTATTTCTTCATGTATCATCGTGACAATATTTGTGACCTCTTTAGCTGCATTTTGTGAACCTTCTGCTAGCTTCCGAACTTCATCAGCCACAACGGCAAAGCCTTTCCCATGTTCACCAGCTCTTGCCGCTTCTATAGCAGCATTTAATGCAAGGAGATTTGTTTGATTCGCGATATCTGTAATGGTATTAATCATGTGATTAATCTCAGAAGACTTTTCTCCAAGTGCTTCAATTAATACCGTATTCTCAGCGATGGTTTTTTCAATAGTTTTCATTTTTTGACCAGACAATTCAATGTATTCACTGCCTACATTAGCTGCCATTTTCATTTCATTTGAAGCCATCTGTACCGTTGAAGCATATTTGTGCAGCTGAGTAGCGGTTTGATTTAAATGTTTCATTTTTTCGTCAGAAACAGCCATTTGTGATGTTGTGTGATCAGATCCTGCTGCTACTTCATTTGTTGTAACGGCAATGGATGCTATTGTTTTTGACGTTTCCTCAGCGGAAGCGAAAAGCTCCTGACTGCTTGCAGATACATTTTCAGCCAACAAGGAGACCTGTTTCACTAACCCAGCAATTCCTTCAATTAAAGTGTTTGTATCAGCTGCTAAACCAGCTAATTCATCTTTTGATTTAACATGAATTCGTTTTGTTAAATCCCCACCAGCATTGGCAATTTCCAAAATAGACTGGCTAATTTTGCGTGTACTTCTTCTAATATTACGTGAAAGAGTAAAACCAAAAAAGATGGCAAGAAGCAGGGCAGCTGCCGAAAGAACAATAGTCCCGGTCTCGGCAATAGTAACAAATTGGTTTAACTTGTCGATTCTATTTTCGGTATTTTGCTTTTCTTCATTAACAAAATTATCTACGTGAGCTTGAAGCTCATTCATAAGCTTTCTACCTTCAGAGGTTTCCACCATTTTAGCGGCTTCATCCTTTCCAAGGTCTCTTCTTGCTTGAATGACAGAGTCAATCCATTTTAACCATTCATTGTATGTACTACGAATATTCGCTAATTCGTTTTCCTGTTTTTTATCGCCTTTTGTAAAATCCTTTAATAAATTTAATTGGTTATCAACAGCATTTTTTCCATTCCCATAGGAAGCGAGTAACGATTCTGACCCAGTGATAACAAACCCACGCTCACCAGTTTCGATATCCACAAAGGATTTCATTAATTTTTGAATCTCTGTGTGAACAACTAAATCTCTTTCTACTAGATTAGTTATTTCATTATTAAACATTTTTACATTGAAAAAAGAAGTAACCGATAATGCTAATAGTACCAGCACTAAAGTTGCGAACGATAAGACAATTTTTCCCCGAATAGTCCGGAAGTATGTAAATGTCTTCTTCATGTTTATAGCCTCCTACAGCTAGTTTTCATCTAAAATTTGTTAATTCTATCATACTTTTAAATCAATCTTTCG
>DASQIV010000419.1:0-3115 GCA_035631415.1 Pseudoneobacillus sp.
GGTTTGGGGACAATTGAAAGAAAAGCAAAGTAAGAAAAAAAGATTGCTAGCTTCTTTTGAAAAGACAACTTATTCTCATAAGAAAAGTGGTGAAAAGCTTGCTGCAGTTAAAACAGATTTATAAAGTTTTTAATGAGGGAACACTGGATGAAAAAATCGCCTTAAACCATCTTAATCTATCAATGATTAAAGGGGATTTTGTCACAATCATTGGAAGTAATGGTGCAGGGAAATCAACCCTATTAAATTTAGTAGCTGGGAAGCTTACACCCGATTTAGGCGAAGTAATAGTAAATGGGAAAAATGTAACACAGGTGACAGAACATAAAAGATCAAGATTAATCGGCCGTGTTTTTCAAGATCCAATGGCCGGAACAGCTCCATCTTTAACGATTGAAGAAAATTTAGCTTTGGCCTATTCAAGAACAAAACCAAGAGGTTTTTCATTAGGAGTTACTAGAAAACGGAGATCCTTTTTTAAGGAAAAACTTGAGTCCCTTCAATTAAACCTAGAAAATCGATTAACAGCGAAGGTTGGATTATTGTCTGGTGGTGAAAGACAAGCATTATCACTCTTAATGGCCACCTTTACAGAACCCAAAATCCTTTTGTTAGATGAGCATACAGCAGCTCTCGACCCCTCAAGGGCAGAACTAATAACTGTATTAACCAAAAAAATTATAGAAGAAAATAACTTAACTGCTTTAATGGTAACTCACAATATGCAACAGGCTATCGATTTAGGGAATCGCTTGATTATGATGGATAGTGGAGAAATCATTTTTGAAGCAGACCAAAATAGAAAAAAAGAGCTCACAGTTGAAGCATTATTAAAAGAGTTCCAACAAATACGTGGCGGCACAATGACAGACAGAGCCATTTTAGTTTAAGGGAAAAGGAGTGATCGACTCAAAGTGATCTACTCCTTTTTTTTCGGTAAACGAAATATGGTTTATTGTTAAACTATTCGATGCTATGTATAATAGATTTCAAGTTATGAGACTATCTATTTTTTAGTGAGTGGTGATAAATGATATGACAGAGATAGTGATGGAAGAACATACATCAGATTTTAAAAGGGGAGTACAGGCCGGAATAAGTATTGCCATTGGATATTTTCCAATTGCTCTTACATTTGGCTTACTTTCTAAAACAAGCGGTTTATCCATTTACGAAACGGTAATGATGAGTTTAATCGTGTTTGCTGGAGCATCCCAATACATATCATTATCATTATTAACATTAGGGACGGGATCCTTTGAAATTATTCTAACAACCTTTATCGTAAATATTCGTCATTTTTTAATGTCGGCATCACTAAATGAAAAGGTAGAAAATGATCGAACCCTATATAAAGCCATCTATTCATTTGGAATTACCGATGAAACGTTTTCGGTTGCTGCGACAAAAGAGGGAAATGTTTCGACGGGGTACATATTTGGGGTCATTTCTGTATCCTATGCCAGCTGGGTAGTCAATTCAGGAGTGGGGCATCTAATAGGTTCCAGACTACCTGAAACACTACAAGAAAGTATGTCAGTTGCCTTATATGCAATGTTTATCGGACTATTAGTTCCGTCCATGAAAAAAAATATCAAAGCCATTTTTCTGGCAAGCTTAGCGGCATTATTTAATACTATTTTTACCTTCGCAGAAATGTTATCAACGGGATGGTCCATTGTGTTGGCGACGATATTATCAGCTGTAATAGTTGAAACCGTAGAATGGATAAAGAATAGAAATGTAAAAGGGGGAGAGTCCTATTGAAGGCTGAGATCGTTTGGATGATTATTGGGATGGGGCTCGTAACCTATTTACCTCGAATGCTTCCATTTGTTTTATTTAGAGGCAAAGAGCTGCCTTCTTTTTTACAAGGCGTGTTAAAAAATGTTCCATTTGCGACCCTAGGAGCTCTCATTTTTCCGGGTATTCTCCTTATTCAGGAGGATATATGGTATGGGATTTTAGGAGCAGCTGCCGCCTTCTTAACAGCCTTCCTTGGGGCTAATGTAATTGTTGTGGTAGTTAGCTCGATTGCTGTTTTAACTGTTTACTCCTTTTTTGTATAATGAAAAAAGTCGGTCTTATGCGGACCGACTTTTTGTTTAGGCTCTGTTACAAATTGATGTTGATTTCAAAAATAATTTAAGGACAAAGCATCTTAATAAACGGTATAACCAAAACAGCGGTGTTTGTGAGTGTAGCGATTGTTTTAATTAAATTGTTCTAAAAAATCATTTTTTAACTAAACTTAAAATAGAGAGTTGGACAAAGAGGGTGTCTAAAGATGGTAAGGAAAATGGGTATATATTCAGTTATTGCCTACACCTTATACGGATTGTTTTTTTACTGGTACCTATTTTATTTTGCGGATACGAGTCTTCCATTTGAATACGAAGGTTCTAAGGCTGATCCCGCAACATTTTTAAATGGTCGGGAACTGATGTTGAGCGAAGAATACTCGAAAATAAGAAATTTAATGTTTTTTCTATCGACACCCTTCGAATGGCTTTTTTATTTATTCATATTAATTATTGGGCTTTCCAATGCTTTTAAAAAGTGGGCGGAGGACACAACGAAGAATAGCTTTTTTCAGAAAGCCATATATTTAATCTGGTTGTCTGTTTTTGCTTATGTAGCCACATTTCCATTAAGCTATATCAGCTATTCTTTATCCAAAACGTATAATATATCTACACAGACCTTTGCTTCCTGGATGAAAGACGAATTAATTGATTTCTGGATTAATTATGGAATGATGGTTATTATTGTTACTGTCCTTTATTGGCTGATTAAAAAAAGTCAAAAAAGGTGGTGGTTGTATGCCTGGATTCTTTCTGTACCTTTTACTTTGTTTTTAATGTTTGTACAGCCAGTCATTATCGACCCTTTATATAATGATTTCTACCCATTAAAAAATAAAGAGCTTGAAAAAGAAATCTTATCTTTAGCAAATGAGGCAAACATTCCAGCTGATCATGTGTATGAAGTAAATATGGGAGAAAAAACGAATGCTTTAAATGCGTATGTGACAGGGATTGGGTCCAATTCACGTATTGTTCTTTGGGATACTACATTAAATCGATTGAATGATAATCAAATTCTATTTATCATG
>DASQIV010000420.1:0-2191 GCA_035631415.1 Pseudoneobacillus sp.
CTTTTGATTTAAAAAATTATTGGAATAATGATCTATTCCATGCTTATTTTATAAAGGTTGAAAATGAATTAATTGGCTTTGCACTTGTTGAAACTGGTATTAATGGTTTACCTCATTCTATTAATGAGTTTTTTGTGATGAAAAAATTCTCTGGAAAAGGGTACGGTGCCATCGCAGCAACGATTTTATTTGATAGATTTAGAGGAAATTGGAAAATTACTCAAATAGCAAATAATTATCCAGCTCAAGCATTTTGGAGAAAGGTCATTCACGAATATACGAACGGAAACTATAAGGAATATTACGATGAACATCATCGGTCCATTCAAGAATTCATTAGTCATAACTAGGGAGAAGGAAGGAATGTATGAAAAAAATAATGGTTATTGGGATTGCAGCTGGTGTTGGTAAAACCACTTTTTCCCTCCAACTAGGAAAAATTCTTGGTATTAACGCCTACCATCTTGATTCCCTGTTTTGGAAGCCAGGTTGGGTGGAATCTTCTCTTGAGGAATTTACCTCTGCGCAAGAAAAAATAATGAAGTTAGACAAATGGATAATTGAAGGAAACTACTCCAATACCTTTGATTCTAGGATGGAGCAAGCAGATACAATGATATACCTTGAACTTCCTTTGTACATTTGTTTATATCGAGTTATGAAAAGATGGGTACTTAATTTCGGAAAAACTAGACCTGATGTAGGGGAAGGTTGTATAGAAAAAATAGATTGGCCATTTATCAAATTTATTATCACTACATATGGACTACGAAAAGAGAAAATGGCAAAAAGACTCCAAGCATTTGAAGAAAAGGGACATGGCCGTAAGACGTATACATTAAAAAGTAAAAAAGAAATTGCTCAATTTTTACAAGAGGATGTTTATGCATGATTTTTGGAAAAAGAAAATTCACTTTTTCATTGTTGTTTTTACGTATTATACCTACTGTATGATTATTGGCTTCGTTGCATCTTTTCGTATTCGTATTATAAAAAAGTCTGAGGAATTAAAGTAATTATTTAATATCTGGTTCTAATAGCACAAAGTTTACGAAAAGAGCCTTACAAAAAATAAAAAAGGAGTGTGCATGCACAAGATGAATGTACAAGTTGTAGGAATCCCTAGCCATGCTGGTGCTTTATATGAGGGTACGGAATTAGCTCCAAAGGCGATAAGAGAAGCTGGACTAATTCAAAAATTAACAGATAAGGGATTTACCGTAAAGAATATTGGAGATTTAATCTCTGCATCCGTTTTACCTAGACATAATATTGCACCAGTTAGGAATTGGCCAGCACCAAGAATGGTCTGGGAAGAAATAGACAAACGTGCAGAAGATATCTTCCAGAAAAACTCCTTTTCGATTATTTTAGGAGGAGATTGCAGTATTGAAGTAGGAACCTTTCATGCTTTTCAAAAAGTATTTGGTACTGACAGTCATCTATTAGTACTTGATGGACATGTAGACTTAATGGAACCAAAGGGGGAAATATGTATTGGTGCTGCTGGTATGGGACTTTGGTTTTTGCAACAAAAGGAAAATCGGTGGTGGAAGGGTGATGCCGTCAACTCCGAGTGTATATCTATTATTGGTCCTCAAGAATATACGATCACTGACCAGGCATTAAGAGTCATCACTTATGAAAAAGTTAACCAACCAAACGTTGTAGCACAAGTACAAGACCATCTTAATTCAATTTCTTCTAGCTCCATTCTTGTACATTTGGACGTTGATGTTTTACATAAAAGCATTATGCCTGCAGCCTATTCACCTAGTGAAAAAGGACTGGATTTAACCAAAGCAGTAGATATTCTTACAACGATTCTAGCAGATCCCCGCGTAAAAGGAATTGAGGTAACAGAATTCTCAGCTAATAAAGACTTTAATCAGTCATGTGCTAATTTGATTGTTGATTTATTATGTCTGTTATCGGTAAAAATTAATAAATAAGTAATAAACATTTACAAATCAGCTCAATTGTAAATGTAATGTTAAGATTATGTAAATTTTTTTAGCTATATCTTTTCAATTTCGACAATTTTCGTATAAAATGGGGAAGCTTGGTTCAAAATCATTTTACTGGGTATAAAAAATGGGGGTTAAAAATATGGCTTTAAAGAAAAAAGACAAATTCTCAGTGTTATTAAGCGATATGGCTGTCAATCTTAAAGAGAGTGCTAATTATTTCG
>DASQIV010000421.1:0-3737 GCA_035631415.1 Pseudoneobacillus sp.
ACCATCCATATCTTCAACATGTACGTTAAATTCTTCATTACCTAATTCACCTTGACAACCTGTCAAGCTATGGTTCGTTCAAGGATGGGTTTGGTTTTCATATGGAGCAATCGAAACAAAAAATTCGTTCTCAGGCAAGTCGTATACCTTTTCGTTTCCACCCTTTTCCGTAACCAACAATTGTTCTGAAGTAATCGAAGCTGACTCTGCTTCTATGCTTTTAGAACTAAGCCCTTGAACTAATTCTTTAATATTTACGGGTTCTTTTTCTTTAGAAACGCCTTCGTTACTATTCGTTCCGTTACAAGCAGCTAATATTCCAGTAGCAAATAATGTGATTGCTAATAGATTACGTTTCATTTGAATTCACCACCTTGTCTATTTCTAGGCGTCAGTTTTCCCTAGAAAGGAATAGGTTTTTCATACCTATTGTATAGTAGCATAAAAATGTCCAGAATCTATGAAGTAAATATGAAGAAATAGAGACAGTTCTTCCGCAGAGAAGAACCGCTCCCTTAATTACAATGTTTCGGTTTCAAGTTTAAATCCTTCAATTAATATATCTTCATTAAGCTCTATCAATAGGCAACGTTTTCCGTTGTACATTATATATTTGACGTTTTTTAACTCTTTCGGATTAATAGATAGATTTGCTACTTCTGTTTTGACTTTAATCGATTTCGGAACTAAGCTTTTGGCTTTAAATTCATGCGTTTCATCAGCTATCACATCTTTGAAGGCATGTTCCACTTTCGCCTCATCGACATTTTCGACACCGCTTACCTCTAAAATGCGGCTTACATCCTTATAATCTAGCTTTGGTGGTTCGCTTTCTTCGGCTTCGGCACTTTCCTGGACAATTTTATCGATTTCTTCATAGACATTGGCGATGACTCTAGTGTCCACTTGGTCTCCTACTACTTTATTGAGAATGACCTCGAAAATGTCCTTGTCTTCTGCGGCTGTGATGATGTCCTCACAATTGAGAACAGACTCAATGTAGGATACATCTGGTTGATTCACTTTTCCCGCATAATAAAGAATACGATTGACGTCTGCTGCATTGTCATTAAAAGCCGGGAACATAAAGCCAGACAATGGCGCTGCTAAGTTTAGAATGGGATCAGATGCATTATTCGGTTTAAATTCTTTTTCAATATAGTCAAAAATTAATGTTTTTTTCGGCTGATCGGTTTTATTTAAGCTGCAAAGGGTAAAGTGGCTGGAATATACTGCATCATCCCCGCCCTCTTCCGATTCCATATCCCGTTTCCGTGTTGGTTTGCGATATTCACCGCGGATAAAGGTCACGACGGTATCAAATTCGTATTTAGCGTGGGCAAACATTTTTTCAACAATTTGCAGCATATTTTCTTGCCAGTCTAGTGAGCCAGCTTGTGTACCTTGGAAAAGGAGGGTTTGTGTACTGCCTTCTACACCATGCTGAAACTTTAGCTCAAACAGCTTAGAATCAACATCACCTGTTAACACCTTTTTAAAGTTGGCCAAAAACAATTCTTGCGTTTCTTTTTCCAACATTTGAAACGGTTGACAAAAATGATGGTAGATTTCACCCGATTCCTTCTGAACATATACTGTGAAAATTTCACGAATCACTAAAAGGTTGTTGTTTAGCTTAAATTGCTTCCGGATATTTGCGATGTCTTTTTTATTCATTAATCTCAACTCCCATCCATGATTATACTGTTCAAAGAAAAAAATAGTAATACTTGAAATTTTTTTGAATTTGATAGCAATGATAAAAAAGTGTTGAAACTTTTGGGTGATAGTCGTTCGAAAATGTGGGTGGGTCGGGAATTATCGGACTCTGGTTCCGTTATTATGGGCAAAATGGAGGTTTTCTTGTTGTTAAAGGACCGTGGTTCCGTTATGAGGCAAAATAAGACGTTATTTTTGTATTTTTAAGCGAATAGCGGATTCTCTGTCCTAAAATACATTGATTTTGTAGAGTTTTGGGAAAATAACGGATTCTGTGTCCTATAGCAAATGTACACAACATATTTAAGCAAATACGACCTTGCTCCATCTTTTGTGAACACCACAAATAGAATTTGAACTCAAACTTTATATAATAGTAACAGGTGGAATATTATCGGACTCTGGTTCCGTTATATTGATCAAAATGGAGGAATTCAAGTAGTTAAAGGACCGTGGTTCCGTTATGAGGCAAAATAAGACGTCATTTTTGTATTTTTAAGCGAATAGCGGATTCTGTGTCCTATAATAATACTAATATGAAGGTTTTTGTGAAAATAACGGATTCTCTGTCCGATGAGAAGCTTAAAATACTTATTTGAGCTTATACGTCCTTCCGCGTTCTCTTCCGTTTGAAATGATTAGTACCTGAAGATCAACAAGTTTATGTAGAATCCGTCTCGTATGACGATCACTTACTCTAAGATGATCGGCAAACTCGAGAGGAGTAACGGGACGTTGCAATCTACGTGCATATCGAACCGCCTCTGCTTCAAGCCAAGAGAAATTCGATGGTATATCCGTTGAGATAAATTTTCCTATGAAAGAAAGAATGAGCTGCTGACATCTTTTGGGTTCATCTCTAATCGATAAATAAGCGATAGGTAGGATTGTCCAACCGTCAAGTGCCAGCAATGATTGCCTCCAGCATAAATCTATAAATCGACTTACATCCAGATCTCTTGCATGAGGACCGTACCCCTGAATTTCGATACCCCCTTTCGCTCCTCCTCCAGGTAAATAGGCAAGATCAAGGTATCGGTAGCCATTGTTGAAATCACGCACCTCCCATTCAGGATATAAGTGATCAAAATTTCCGACTATAGGGAACCATACCACACGCAAGAATTCAACCGTCCCATGTCCCAGCCCCTTTTCAAGAATTTCACGTCTTCTTTGATTTTTTTCCTTAGAAATGTTCTCTTTCAACCATTCATCTAATTTTTGTTCGAATCGTTGCATTCTTCATTTTCCTTTCTATCATTTTATTAGTACACTACATATTTCGACATCGTTTTAAAGAAATCCTATCGATAGAAAAAGAGATTATAACCCTATTTATGTCATTGATAAAAACAAGTTTACAAGATATATTCCTTGTAAGAGATATAAAGTTTAACTAAAAAGGTGTGTATGATGATGTCTAATAAAGTGGTCGTAATAACCGGTGCCAATAGTGGATTAGGGCTAGAGACGGCAAAATATTTTGTCAAAGCAGGTCACGAAGTCGTCATGGCAGTGAGGGATGTAAAGAAAGGTCAAACAGCAAGAAATGAGCTACTACGATTATTTCCTGATGGAAGAATCCATGTACGCTATTTGGATTTATCCAAATTAGCCAGTATTCATGAATTTGTAGAAAAATTTTCACAAGAATATCAGTCATTAGATTTGCTGATCAATAATGCTGGGGTCATGGTCCCGCCTTTTTCGAAAACGAAAGATGGATTTGAACTTCAGTTTGGCTGTAATCATTTAGGTCATTTTGCTTTAACAGGATTACTACTCCCTTTACTAGAAAAAGTAGAACAATCCCGTGTCGTGACACTAAGCTCCCTTGCTTACCGAAGTGGTGTGATCGATTTTGATAATTTGGATGGCTCAAAGGGATATAAAGCGATGAAATTTTATGGCCAGAGTAAGTTAGCGAACCTGTTGTTTGCTAAAGAGCTAGACAATCGTTTAAAACGGAACGGGTACAAAACGATCAGTTTATCCGCGCATCCAGGTATATCAGCTAC
>DASQIV010000422.1:0-6723 GCA_035631415.1 Pseudoneobacillus sp.
TTAAAGGAGAAGTATGTAGGAGGTGATCGAAGCCTTTAACAGGTCTTAAATTGGCAAAAAGGTCGAGTTCCTTTCGAATACCTAATAAGCCTTTTTCAGGACGTAAATGGGAAGGAAGTTGATCCCACTTAGGACCGCCTACTGCCCCAAGTAGAACAGCATCAGCTCTTTTGCAGGCATCGACAGTTTGCTTTGGAAGGGGTGTGCCATGTTGATCAATCGCAGCCCCTCCGATGTCATGCGTTTCAAAACTGAAAGAATGATTGAACTCTTCGGCGATGGATGTTAGCACATCTTTAGCAGATTGCATGACTTCTTTTCCAATCCCATCGCCTGGAAGTAAAACAATATGTTTTTTCATGGCATTGGCCTCCTTATTTTTTGAAAAATGGTGAAAGATTTATTGATTGCTAGTTGTAAAGGTTGAACGCGCCTTCTAATCCAAAAATGATTTAAATTTGTGCCGTTTCTTTTTTCATAAAGATTTGATTATAAAAAACACGATTAACAGCGTTTAAAAACGCTTTTGCTGAGGCTTCTAATACGTCCTGTGCAGAGCCACGGCCACTAACTGGTACATTGTTAACGGTCATTTTGACATGAACCTCTGCCAACGCATCGCGGCCTTGACCGACAGAGCTTAAATGATACTTTGTAAGATGAATTTCTTCCTTAATAAGAGCTTCTAAAGTGTTGTAAAGTGACTCTACGCTTCCTTTACCTGTACGAGCTGTTTCAACTCTTAAGCCTTCGGGTGATTTTAAGGCAACAGTAGCAGTGGGTAAATTGGAGGTACCTGATTGAACCTGGAAGGCAAGTAACTCGTATTTTTTCACATTCGTCACATTCGTTTGGATATCGGTTAGAATCGTGAACAAATCTTCATCTGTTACTTCTTTTTTACGATCAGTTAGAGATTTAAAGTCCTGGAAAGCTTCTAAAAGCTTTTCTTCGGATAACGTGAATCCTAATTGTTCGATTTTATCTTTAAAGGCATGGCGTCCAGAGTGCTTACCGAGTACTAATTGATTGGATTGGATTCCGACAAGTTCAGGAGTAATAATTTCGTATGTTTGTGCATGCTTGAGTACTCCGTCTTGATGGATGCCTGATTCATGGGCAAAAGCATTCTGCCCGACCACAGCTTTATTAGGAGCGATAGACATCCCGGTTAGCTTTCGAACTAAGTCGCTTGTGCGCTTAATTTCTTTTAAAACAAGTCCGGTTGTAAAAGGATATTTATCTTTTCGAATATTTAGAGCCACAGCAAACTCTTCTAAAGCAGCGTTTCCTGCTCGTTCACCAATCCCATTTATCGTGCCTTCTACTTGAGTCGCTCCGTTCTCAATGGCAGCAAGCGAATTGGCTACGGCCATTCCGAGATCGTCGTGACAATGGGCAGATAAGGTCACTTTATCGATATTGGGGACATTTTCTTTTATATATCGAAAAAGCTTTCCATATTCTTCAGGAGTTGTATAACCAACAGTGTCTGGAAGGTTAATCACCGTTGCTCCTGCATCGATTACTTTTTCAATAATGTGGACAAGAAAATCGAAATCTGATCGGGATGCATCCTCGGCAGACCATTGGACAGTTGGGAATTTACTTCTCCCATAACGGACCATTTCGACCGCGAGTCGTGTTACTTCCTCTGGTGATTTCTTTAACTTGTAAGTCATATGGATAGGGGAGGTAGCAATAAAAACGTGAAGACGCGGGTCCTGTGCATCCTTAAGTGCCTCCCAAGTGGTATCAATATCAGCTTTTGATGCTCGGGCAAGACCGGCAACAGAGGAATTTTTGACTGTGCGAGCAATACTTCTCACTGCCTCGAAGTCACCATGTGAGGAAGCCGGAAAACCAGCCTCCATCACATTCACCCCAAATCGTTCAAGCTGACGAGCAATTTCTAGTTTTTCAAGCTGATTTAAATTCACTCCTGGAGATTGTTCTCCATCACGCAGGGTGGTGTCAAAGATGTTAATGTGAACCACTCGAGATCACTTCCTTCTTTTTAGAGTTGGCTGGTTTAACAAATGGCATCAACTCACGAAGTTCTCTTCCTACAACCTCCATTGGATGTTTATTTTCTTTATTATTAATGGCGTTAAATTGAGGTCGGTTAGCTTGATTTTCTAAAATCCAGCCTTTTGCAAATACACCTGTTTGAATATCGTGTAATACTTCTTTCATACGAGCCTTTGTTTCTTCATTGACGACACGTGGTCCTGAAACAAAGTCACCCCATTGGGCCGTATCTGAGATGGAATAACGCATATATTCAAGTCCACCTTCGTACATAAGGTCAACGATTAATTTTAGTTCGTGTAAACACTCAAAATAGGCAACTTCCGGTTGATAACCGGCTTCTGTTAATGTTTCAAAACCAGCTTTTACAAGGCTAGTAAGTCCACCGCATAATACAGCTTGTTCTCCGAATAGATCGGTTTCGGTTTCTTCCTGGAAAGTGGTTTCTAAAACGCCAGCACGGGCTGCCCCGATGGCTTTTGCATAGGCAAGGGCAACTTGCTTTGCATCACCGGTAAAATCTTGATGGACGGCATAGAGGGCAGGAACTCCAGCGCCTTCTTGGTAGGTACGACGGACAAGATGTCCCGGCCCTTTTGGAGCAACAAGGAAAACATCAACATCTGATGGAGGTACTACTTGGTTAAAATGAATATTAAATCCATGGGCAAAAACCAGTGCGGAACCTGATTGAAGATTTGGTTTAATTTCTTCTTCATATACTTTTGGCTGTTTTTCATCTGGAAGGAGGACCATGACGACATCGGCTTGAGTTACAGCCTCTGCAACAGTGCACACATCAACGCCATCTTCAACTGCTTTATCCCAAGACTTTCCTTTGCGTAGACCAACGACTACATCATAACCACTTTCTTTTAGGTTCAGTGCATGTGCATGACCTTGAGATCCATAACCAATTACCGCGATTTTTTTTGATTTTAATACCTCTTCAAAAATGTCTTGATTATAAAGTACCTTTGCCATCATCATTCATCCCTTCAGAATTGTTTTTGGTTTATTAAACTTCTTAATCAAGTAGGTTTATCTTAGAAGTGAATAAGAAGGTAGTTCAGATATTTGAGGCTGATTTCCTCTTAAAAAGGCTGTTACTCCAGTTCTAGCTAATTCTTTGATTCCGTAAGGTCTTAACAATTCAATTAGTGCTTCGACTTTTTCTGGCTTGCCAGTCACTTGTACAGCTAGACTATCTTTACTGACATCAATGACCGAGGCCCGAAAAGGTTCAATAATTTCTTTGATTTCACTGCGAAGCTGACCGCTGCTTCCCACTTTTATTAAGGCCAGTTCTCGAGAAACAATCGCTTTATCGGTAATATCAGAAACCTTTAATACATCAATTTGTTTATTTAATTGCTTCGTAAGCTGTTCAAGCTTTTGACTATCCTCAACTTCAACGACTAAGGTCATTTTAGAAATACCCTCTGTTTCAGTCGTACCAACCGAGATACTTTCAATATTGAATTGCCGTCTTTGAAGCAATCCGGTGACACGATTCAGAACACCACTTTTGTTTTGAACAGTTGCCGTTATAATCCGTTTCATGGTTTCACTCCAATCATTTCATGCAATCCTTTACCAGGGGCAACCATTGGGTAAACATTTTCGTTCGTAATGACTCGACAATCTAAGACCACTGGACCCTCGTAAGCTAGGACTTCAGGAAGGATGCGCAATAATTCCTCTTGGTTATCGATCCTGACGCCCTTGATCGAATAGCTCTCTGCTAGCTTGACGAAGTCTGGTTGAAGGGATAATAGGGATTCTGAAAAGCGCTTTTCATAAAATGTCTCTTGCCATTGACGAACCATTCCTAGGGCTCCGTTATTGACGATCATCACTTTAATTGGCAAATTTCTTTCTTGAAGGACAGATAGTTCTTGAAGTGTCATTTGAAATCCACCATCACCGACAATTGCGATAACAGTGCTAGCTGGCTCTGCTAATTGGGCACCAATTGCAGCAGGAAATCCGAAGCCCATCGTGCCAAGACCTCCTGATGTGACCCAACGATTAGGTGTAGAAAAAGAGTAGTACTGGGCCGCCCACATTTGATGCTGACCGACATCCGTTGTGATAATGGCATCACCTTTAGAAGCTTGGTGGAGCGTTTCAATCAGCCACTGTGGACATAGCTCATGCTCGTAATCGTTATACCAAAGCGGAAACTGGCGCTTATTTTCATCCTGCTTTCTTAACCAGTCACTATGGTGTGTGACTTCAAATTCATATTTTAATAGTTCCTTTAAGGCTTCTTTGGCATCAGAAACAATAGGTATATTAGTAGGAACATTTTTACCTATTTCGGCAGGGTCTATATCAATGTGAGCAACTTTCGCATGAGGTGCAAAATGTTTGAGATTTCCAGTTAGGCGGGCATCGAATCTCGCACCGACATTGAGAAGTAAATCACATTCATACAAAGCCATATTGGCTGAATAGGTTCCGTGCATACCAGCCATCGCTAGAGAAAGCGGATGGTCTCCTGGGAAGCTTCCTAGTCCTAAAAGTGTGGTTGTAACAGGAATTTGGTGTTTTTCTGCAAATTCTTTTAATTCGGTAGATGCTTTCCCGTGAAGGACTCCGGCTCCGGCTAAGATTACCGGTTTCCTCGCTTTAGAAAGGGCATCAGCTAGCTTAGCAATTTGTAAGGGATTTGGTTTTGTTGTTGGTTGGTATCCTGGTAAGTGAAAATTCGTTTCAAAATCATTCTCATATACAGGGTCGGCGGATATATCTTTTGGTATATCAATCACAACTGGGCCAGGTCTTCCAGTTGAAGCAATATGAAAGGCTTCCTTGATGATCCTAGGCAAGTCGCGAATCGAGCGAACTTGGTAATTATGCTTGGTAATCGGAGTAGTGATGCCTATAATATCTGCCTCCTGAAAAGCATCGGTTCCAATGACACCACGAGCGACTTGACCTGTAAAAATAACGAGCGGCAAAGAATCCATCATAGCATCAGCAATTCCAGTAATGAGGTTTGTTGCACCAGGGCCAGAGGTAGCAATAACGACGCCAGGTTTTCCTGTAATTCGGGCATAACCTTCAGCTGCATGAATGGAACCTTGTTCGTGTCGGAATAATAGATGCTTTAATTTATCGCCTGCCCGGTAAATGGCATCATAAATTGGTAAAACGGCACCCCCTGGATAACCATAGACAGTATCGACGCCCTCCATAATTAATGACTCAATCAAAAGGTCTGCTCCTGTTTTAGGCTGTACCACACTCTGGATTGCTGGTTTCGCTTCAACTTTCACGTTGTAATCCCTCCCGTTTTTTATAAAATGGTTTTTTCATCAAAAAAAGGTAATTTTAATTAAAAATTTCACTTCAACAACTACTAATCTTGTTCAATTTTGATAGGATTCTGAAGAATAGATGGTTATTTCTTTGAAATGAAATTTGATTTGAACTACTTTAGTAGGAATTCCGTCAAATTTGGACGTAATTCCGTCAAATTAGCTGTTAATTCCGTCAAGATAACCAATAATTCCGTCAAACTTCACGTTAATTCCGTCAATTTCACAATTTAGACAAATTCCAAGCTCTACCTAAGACTTCAATAGCCTCCTTAAGTAAAATAAAAAACCTTTTCGCCCACGAATAAACTGCACAACTATGCAGAATAAACGGGGTGAAAAGGTTGTTTGCTTTCCACGGTACCACCCGGTTTTACAGAATTCTTACGAATGCTGCCTCATGAAGCTTAAAGACAAGCTTCTTTTTAATAACGAGTGTTGGATACACCCGATTAAGCCTACTTAAGAGATCTGTTCAGCTTAATACTCAGGGAGGATGTCGGAATAAGTAGTATTACCAGGCTTTCAGCGTCCCTGGCTCTCTGTGAATACTGGCTTCTTATTCCTTTATTCCCGTCAATGATTTCGCGATATTCAATTGATAAAGGCTCTATTGTACTATTTTGTTGAGCTCAAATTTAAAATTTCATGATACCGCCTGTATTAGCGGAGGTAACGAGTTTTGCATATTTGGCTAAGTAACCTGTTTTAATTTTAGGCTCAGGTTTTTTCCAATCCTGGCGCCTTTGCGCTAAAACTTCCTCATCAACCAGGAGTTCAATCGAACGGGCTTCTAAATCTATCAAAATGAGGTCACCGTTTTTAACAAAAGCAATCGGTCCACCTTCAGCGGCTTCAGGTGAGATATGACCGATGGATATCCCGCGGCTTGCACCTGAAAAGCGACCATCGGTAATGAGGGCAACCTCTTTATCTAAGCCTCGGCCTGCGATAGCAGAAGTAGGAGCGAGCATCTCCGGCATTCCGGGTCCGCCTTTAGGTCCCTCGTAGCGAATGACGACTACCTGCCCAGACTTTACGGTTCCGTTATCAATACCTGTCTGTGCTTCTTCTTGTGATTCAAATACAATCGCTTCACCCACAAATGTTTTGATTGATGGATCAACAGCCCCGACTTTGATAACTCCACCATCTGGTGCTAAGTTGCCAAAGAGAATCGAGAGTCCACCAACTGGGCTATACGGATTTTCTTTTTTTCGAATAACTTGATCATTGGTAATCTCGGCATGCTGTACATTTTCAAAAATCGTATTCCCTGTTATCGTGATTTGGTCTTTATGAATAAGGCCATCGATTTTACAAAGCTCGTTTATGATGGCACTCACACCACCAGCGTGATGAACGT
>DASQIV010000423.1:0-7734 GCA_035631415.1 Pseudoneobacillus sp.
AAAGCGAGACATCCTTTAATACCCAAAGATGAAGTCGTGGCAAACGATGTATTTCTTGGTAAGGAATATACAACCATTGTTATTACAGGGCCAAATACAGGGGGTAAAACGGTAACTTTAAAAACAGTTGGCCTTTGTGTATTAATGGCACAAGCTGGATTGCAAATACCTGCTTTAGATGAGTCAGAGGTAGCTGTCTTTGATAACGTTTATGCTGATATTGGTGACGAGCAATCGATTGAGCAAAGTTTGAGTACATTCTCTTCTCATATGGTTAATATTGTTGATATTCTTCAAAAAGTAGATTATAACAGCCTTGTTCTTTTTGATGAACTTGGAGCTGGAACGGACCCTCAAGAAGGTGCAGCACTAGCTATCTCCATCTTAGATGAAGTGTATCATCGTGGGGCAAGAGTAATTGCTACAACCCATTACCCTGAATTAAAGGCATATGGATATAACCGACCTGGGGTAGTAAATGCAAGTGTTGAATTTGATGTAGAAACTTTAAGTCCAACCTATAAGCTTCTTCTTGGAGTACCTGGTAGAAGTAATGCATTTGAAATTTCGAAGCGATTAGGGTTAAGTGAACATGTGATAAACAATGCTCGAAGCCAAATAAGTGCGGATACCAATCAAATTGAAAATATGATTGCTTCTCTTGAAAAAAGTAAACGCGAGGCTGAACATGACCGTGAAGAGGCTCGTGACTACTTTAAACAAGCGGAGAAGCTTCATAAAGACCTTCAAAATCAAACGATCGCCTTTTATGAAGAAAAGGACTCTATGCTTGAAAAGGCTCAGGAAAAGGCTGCCGAGCTAATAGAAAAAGCAAAAGCTGAAGCAGAATTCATTATTCGTGACCTTCGAAAGTTAAGAATAGAGAAAAATGCGGAAGTAAAAGAGCACGAATTAATTGAAGCAAGAAAACGTTTAGAAGAAGCAACCCCAAAGGTGAAAAAATCTTCTAAGAAAATTCAAGCTAATAGAAAAGCTCATACATTTACAGCTGGAGATGAGGTAAAGGTTCTTACCTTTGATCAAAAAGGCACCCTTATCGAGAAGTCATCAGACAAGGAATGGGTAGTTCAAATTGGTATCTTAAAAATGAAAGTCAATGAAAAGGATATGGAATACATTAGTACTCCAAAACAAAAAGAAATAAAGCCAGTTGCTGTTGTAAAAGGAAAGGATTTTCATGTTAGTTTAGAATTAGATCTCCGTGGCGAACGCTATGAAAACGCACTACTTAGAGTTGAAAAATATATTGATGATGCTTTGCTTGCTGGTTATCCTCGAGTATCTATCATTCATGGAAAAGGTACTGGAGCACTTAGACAAGGAGTTACGGAGTATCTGAAGAATCATCGCTCGGTAAAAAGAGCAAGATTTGGTGATGCTGGAGAAGGCGGCATTGGTGTAACGATTGTAGAATTTAAATAAAGAAAGCGAAAACGGAAATAGGCGTTTACTATATGCTTTATTAAAATATATTTTTATATAGAAAACTTAGTTTGCCTATTTTTAGAGCTAAAACGGTAGAGGAGAAAACATGATGAATCAATTTTGGGAGAACGAATATATTCGAACAGCTGCCAATTATAGTGTTGTCATCCTTTGTATGATTGTCTTTCTGGCAATATTTGAACTCGTTACAAAATATAAAAACTGGGATGAAATTAAAAAAGGTAATGTGGCTGTTGCGATGGCTACTGGCGGGAAGATTTTAGGTGTAGCTAATATTTTTAGATTCTCAATTATGCAGCATGATAGTCTTTTAACTGTTATCAGCTGGGGAGTGTTCGGTTTTATTCTCCTATTAACTGGATATTTTATTTTTGAGTTTTTAACACCTAATTTTAGAATTGATGAAGAAATTGAAAAGGATAACCGTGCTGTTGGCTTTATTGCCTTAATAATTTCTGTTGGGCTTTCTTATGTTATTGGCGCAGGCATTTTGTAGAATAGGAAGGTAAATATATTTGACTTTGAAAATTGTCCAGCTCCAGCGGGGAAGAAAGTACTTCATTTCTTCCTGCCTAGCCCCTCGAGGGAGGAAAAAAGACCATTTCCTCCTTGGTCAAATTACCTCTAGCGTATGAAGTCAAAGTTCAGACTTCTTACGCTAGAGAACATTTGCTTGTCGGGGCTAGGAAAAAATGAACTTCTTTTTTCCCTAACCAAGGCGCTTGCGCTTTTCTTGTAAGGAGAGAATACAGTGGAAAAATTAGCCAAGATTTTGCTGATTTTATGTGGTGCATTCATGTTAATCGGCCTTATTTACATGTTGTTTTTTGTATAAGCTATCCTAAAAAAATTTACAGACTACCTAGTTATCTAGGTGGTTTTTTAATTTACTTTCATTTGGTTATTGTCTAGATTGTTGAAGGATAAAGGGAGGAAACACAAATTACCTTTTTATAAAGTGGTTTTCATTTTTTGTGTTTGTCCACTTTTCTTTCTGATTGTCTAATGAAGTTTACTATATTATAATAAGAGAGATAAGTATTTGAATTTTTAAATAATTCGAAAAAGGGAGGGCCTTCATGACACATGAAAAGCCATGGTTGAAACATTATCCAGCTGAGATCCCACACACCTTGTCATTTGCTTCTGAACCTGTTCAACAATATTTAGTGAAAGCGGCAAAAGAGTACCCTGACAAAATCGCTATACACTTTATGGGAAAAGAAAGTACATTTAAAGAAGTATATGAGAAATCACAGAAATTAGCAGTCTATTTACAACAGCTAGGTATAACTAAGGGTGACCGAGTTGCTATTATGCTGCCAAATACCCCTCAAGCCGTTATAAGTTATTTTGGAATTCTGTTAGCAGGTGGAATTGTTGTTCAAACCAATCCGCTTTATATGGAAAGAGAATTAGAGTATCAAATGATTGATTCAGGTGCCAAGGCCATCATAACCCTTGATATTTTATTTCCAAGAGTCACAAAAGTCATGGCTAAAACAAGTTTAAAACACATAATTGTAACCGCTATCAAAGACGCGTTGCCATTTCCTAAAAACCTTGTTTATCCATTCATCCAAAAGAAACAGTATGGAATTGTTGTAACAGTCAAACATGAAGGTAGCAATCATTTACTAAGTGAAATCTTCAAACAGCCAGTAATGGAATTAAAAACGTATGATTTAAATTTTGATGAAGACATTGCGTTATTACAATATACTGGTGGAACTACAGGCTTTCCTAAAGGAGTTATGCTTACACACAAAAATCTGGTTTCGAATGCTGCTATGTCACAAGCCTGGATGTATAAGTGCAAACCTGGTGAAGAAAAGGTCTTGGGTATTTTACCATTCTTCCATGTGTATGGTATGACAACTGTTATGATTCTATCTGTTATGCAGGCATACGAAATGGTATTATTGCCAAAGTTTGATGTAGAAACAACATTAAAAACGATTCAAAAACAAAGGCCGACTTTATTTCCTGGGGCTCCAACTATTTATATCGGATTATTAAATCACCCTGATTTAAAAAACTATGATTTATCCTCTATCGATTCTTGTATAAGTGGATCAGCACCACTACCAGTTGAGGTGCAACAAAAATTTGAAGAGGTTACAGGAGGAAAACTGGTAGAGGGATATGGCTTAACGGAATCCTCACCTGTCACTCATTCTAATTTTATATGGGATCGTCCGAGAGTAAAGGGAAGCATAGGGGTTCCATGGCCAGATACGGATGCAGCCATTTTTTCGATGGAGACTGGGGATGCATTGCCTCCTGGAGAAATTGGTGAGCTTGCTGTAAAAGGTCCTCAAGTGATGAAAGGATATTGGAATAAACCTGAAGATACGGCGCAAACCTTAAGGGACGGTTGGTTATTGACTGGTGATTTAGGATATATGGATGAAGAAGGATATTTTTATATTGTCGATCGTAAAAAAGATATGATTATAGCAGGTGGCTTTAATATCTATCCTCGAGAAATTGAAGAGGTTCTTTATGAACATCCTAATGTACAAGAGGTTGTTGCGGCTGGTATCCCTGATCCGTACCGTGGTGAAACCGTTAAGGCTTATGTTGTCTTAAAAGAAGGTACTAACACTACAGAGGCAGAGTTAAACGAATTTGCAAGAAAACATTTAGCAGCTTATAAAGTTCCTAGAGTATACGAATTTAGAAAAGAGTTGCCTAAAACAGCAGTAGGAAAAATTTTAAGAAGAGCTCTAGTCGATGAAGAAAAGAAAAAGATAGAAGAGATCAAACAGGCGTAATAGACCTTGAGTCGAATTTCGACTCTTCATTTTTGCATATAGCTTGTCCAACATGTCATAATGGAAATAACCTTACGAAAACAAGAATGTATTCTTGACATCAATAAAGTTTCTTACTATTATAGAAATATGAATGACTATTCATTCATTTTATTAAAGAGTAAGGAACTTTTTGGAGTGGAAATAATGAAAAAAAATAAACCTAAATATATGCAAATTATTGATGCGGCAGTTATCGTCATTGCTGAAAATGGCTACCATCAAGCCCAAGTCTCAAAGATTGCTAAACAGGCTGGGGTTGCAGACGGAACGATATATCTTTATTTTAAAAATAAGGAAGATATTCTTATCTCTTTATTTCAAGAAAAGATGGGATCTTTTGTTGAAAAAATTGAACAAAAGATTGCAGGAAAAGAGACCGCAGTAGAGAAATTATTAATGATGGTAGAATCTCATTTTCAATTGCTTGCTGACGATCGACATTTAGCTATCGTAACTCAATTAGAATTAAGACAATCAAATAAAGAATTGCGCTTAAAAATTAATGAAGTGCTAAAGAATTATTTGCAGGTTGTTGATAAAATTCTATTAGAAGGAATAGAAAATGAGGAGTTTAACAAAGAATTGGATGTTAGACTTGCTAGACAAATGATTTTTGGAACCATGGATGAAACGATTACATCATGGGTAATGAATGACCAAAGATACGATTTACCATCACTAGCACCAGCTGTTCATCAGCTTCTAATTAGTGGCTGTGGTTATCATCAGAAATCCACATCTTAATGTAGTGCAGAGAGGGAGGATATGAGATGGAATTTTTAAAATGGTCTTCTGAAGAGAGGATAGCAACTATTACTATTCAGAGACCTCCTGCAAATGCCTTGTCTTCCGGGCTATTAAAGGAGTTATCTGCAGTATTAGATGAAATTGAAGCTAATAGTGAGATACGAGTTATTGTCGTTCATGGTGAAGGACGCTTTTTCTCAGCAGGAGCAGATATTAAAGAATTTACTGAGGTTCAATCAGAAGAAGAATTTTCTAAACTCGGTGAATTTGGTCAAAACCTTTTTGAACGAATGGAGAAGTTTCCAAAACCAATTATTGCGGCTATTCATGGAGCGGCACTTGGTGGAGGTTTAGAGCTTGCAATGGCTTGCCATTTCCGCCTTGTTACTGAAACAGCAAAACTGGGATTACCTGAATTGCAACTGGGTCTTATTCCTGGATTTGCTGGTTCACAACGTTTACCTAAATTTGTTGGGGTTGCTAGAGCAGCAGAAATGCTCTTTACGAGTGAGCCTATAACTGGAATAGAAGCTGTTCAGTATGGTTTAGCAAATCACGCGTATCCGGATAATGAATTAATGGAAAACGCTTACGAGATTGCTGGGAAGATTGCGAAGAAAAGCCCTGTTTCAATAAAAGCTGCAATCGAGCTACTTAATTATTCAAAAACTCCAGAATTCTATGCAGGTGTTAAACAGGAAGCTTTATTATTTGGAAAAGTGTTTGGGTCTGCTGATGGTCAAGAAGGTATACAAGCCTTTTTAGAAAAACGAGAACCAAATTTTAAAGGGGAATAATGAATCAATAAATCTTAAAACAAAAGAAATTTTTTCAGGAGGGGACACAATGAACATCTATGTTTTAATGAAAAGAACTTTCGACACTGAGGAAAAGATCACCATCAGCGGTGGCAAAATTAATGAAGATGGTGCTGAATTTATTATCAATCCTTATGATGAATATGCAGTTGAGGAAGCCATACAAGTACGTGACGCACATGGTGGAGAAGTAACGGTTATTTCTGTAGGTGGCGAAGAGGCTGAAAAACAACTAAGAACAGCTCTAGCAATGGGCGCTGATAAAGCAGTATTAATCAATACGGAAGATGATGTAGAGAACGGTGACCAATTCACAACTTCTAAAATCATTGCAGAATACTTAAAAGATAAAAATGCCGATTTAATTATTGCTGGAAATGTTGCCATTGACGGTGGTTCAGGTCAAGTTGGCCCTCGTGTTGCCGAATTGCTTGATATACCTTATGTGACGACCATTACAAAGCTAACGATTGAAGGTAAAAATGTCAACATCGTACGCGATGTGGAAGGTGATTCAGAAGTCATTGAGACAACACTTCCTTTATTAGTAACAGCACAACAAGGGTTAAATGAACCTCGCTATCCTTCTTTACCAGGAATTATGAAAGCGAAGAAAAAACCACTAGATGAGTTAGAGCTTGATGATTTAGACCTAGAAGAAAATGATGTAGAAGCGAAAACAAAAACAATTGAAATCTACTTACCAGCTCAAAAAGAAGCAGGGAAAATATTATCAGGTGATCTAGGAAATCAAGTTAAAGAATTAGTACAACTTCTTCATACTGAAGCAAAAGTAGTTTAACGATTTCGGGTTCGTAAATTCATAGATTGATAGCACAGGAGGTTAAGCAAATGGCTAGAAAAGTTTTAGTATTAGGTGAAGTTCGTGACGGTTCACTTCGTAATGTATCCTTTGAAGCGGTATCTGCAGGTAAAACGGTGGCAGAGGGTGGCGAAGTAATTGGAGTTTTAATTGGTGATTCTGTAAGCGCTTTAGGACAAGAATTAATCCAATATGGTGCTGACCGTGTTGTAACTGTAGAAGGCGAGAAATTAAAATCTTATACTTCTGATGGTTATTCCCAAGCTCTATTAGCAGTATTAGAATCAGAATAACCAGAAGGCCTAATCTTAGGTCATACTGCTTTAGGAAAAGACTTAGCTCCTAAAATTGCAGCGAAGCTTCAAGCAGGATTAATTTCAGATGCAACTGCAGTAGAAGTGGTTGGTGGAAATGTTGTATTCACACGCCCAATATATTCTGGTAAAGCATTTGAAAAGAAAATTTTCACAGATGGTTTACTGTTTGCGACTGTTCGCCCAAATAACATTGGCGTATTAGAAAAAGATGAGTCAAGAACAGGTGACGTTTCATCTATTTCTATTGATGTAAAAGACTTACGTACGGTTATTAAAGAAGTAGTTCGAAAAGCATCAGAAGGCGTTGATTTATCAGAAGCGAAAGTAGTAATCGCTGGTGGCCGTGGAGTGAAGAGTGAAGATGGTTTTGAGCCATTGAAAGAGCTAGCTAAAGTACTTGGTGGAGCTGTAGGTGCTTCACGTGGAGCATGTGATGCTGAGTACTGTGATTATTCACTTCAAATTGGTCAAACAGGTAAAGTGGTTACTCCTGATCTTTATATTGCTTGCGGTATTTCAGGAGCTATTCAGCATTTAGCAGGAATGTCTAATTCAAAGGTCATTGTTGCCATCAATAAAGACCCAGAAGCAAACATTTTTAAAGTTGCAGATTATGGAATCGTTGGTGACTTATTTGAGGTTGTACCGATGTTAACCGAAGAATTTAAAAAGTTAAAAGTGAATGCATAATAAAAAAAAATGGCTGACTAGTTTCAGCCATTTTTTAGTACAATACGAATATT
>DASQIV010000424.1:0-3575 GCA_035631415.1 Pseudoneobacillus sp.
AAACCGATTCCATCTTTACGGATTCATCAGATGCTTAACCAACAATTGTCTAAAATGAAAGGTTTTACTTTAGAAAATGGAATATATAAAGTGGACATGCCAGGTAAAAATAGTAAAGCAATGCTAACCATCAAAGATGGATTTGTATTGGTACAGGCAAATGGTAGTTATGAAGCTGAAGCTATATTTTTTGAGGTCTTAAGAAAGTGTGAACAATCGTTCTTGGCAATAGATACCAAACATCAGCGTTATGGCTGGTTAAAACCTATAAAAGAAAGAAAATTTGTATAAGCGAGATATTGTATAATAACGATTGTTTTGCTAGACTGTATTTGGTAGACAACATGAAGGAGGAAGTTTAATGATGTATTTTTTAGTTGGTATACTAGCATTAGTAGCTGGTGTAGCACTAGGGTTTTTCATCGCTCGTAGATATATGATGAGCTATTTAAAGAAAAATCCACCGATTAATGAACAAATGTTAAAAGTAATGATGATGCAAATGGGACAAAAGCCGTCTCAAAAGAAAATTAATCAAATGATGCAAGCGATGAATAAACAATCAAAATAATCACATCTATAAAAGCACTCACTTTTAAAGTAGAGTGCTTTTTTATTTTTTTAGGAAAATCTATAATCTTCCTTATCTTGTGAATATTTGTTAAACTATTCTAGTCTAACGTTGCTTAATTATATTTGGAGGATTTTTAAATGAAAGTGTTTTTAGATTTAATGTGGTTTTTTAAACAAGAGAAAAAAGCTTATTTACTGGGTAGTGCGGTACTTTTATTGGTGGCTTTTCTTCAGACGATTCCTCCTAAGATAATTGGATTAGTTGTGGATCTGATAAAAAATGAAACTATTACGGCTACATCACTTATACAATATGTCGGGGTAATTCTTTTAGTTGGATTTTTAATGTATATTCTTCGTTATTATTGGAGAATTATGATTTTTGGTTCAGCTGTCAAATTATCACGTTTATTACGAAACATGTTGTATGAGCACTTTACAAAGATGTCCCAATCGTTTTATCAAAAGAAACGGATTGGTGATTTAATGGCACACGCTACTAATGATATTTCTGCTGTTCAACAAACTGCCGGTTCAGGCATATTAACGCTTATTGATTCAATGGCAACAGGTGGATTTGTTATTATAGCAATGGCATTTACGATTAGTTGGAAGTTAACTTTGATTGCTCTTATCCCAATGCCTTTTATGGCGATACTAACAAGTTGGTATGGGACTTTATTACATAAGAAATTTCATAATGCTCAAGAAGCATTCTCATCATTAAATGATAAAACTCAAGAAAGTATTACTGGAATAAAAGTAATTAAAACTTTTGGCCAAGAAAAAGAGGATATCGAGGATTTTCATCAATTGTCAAAAGATGTAGTCGAGAAGAATGTTAGTGTAGCAAAAATAGATTCTCTATTTGATCCAACGATCTCCATTATTGTAGGTATTTCTTTCTTTCTTTCCATTAGCTTTGGGGCAAGAGAAGTAATATCAGGGCAACTATCGATTGGCCAACTAGTCTCATTTACAACCTACTTAGGCTTATTAATATGGCCTATGTTAGCATTTGGCTGGTTATTTAACATTGTTGAAAGAGGACGCGCATCCTATGACCGAATTAGGAATTTATTATCCGAAAAAATGGAAATTCCTGATGCGATAGATGCTTCAAGTAAAGTACCGAGCGGCGATATTGAATACGCTTTGGAATCTTTTAGCTATCCAAATGAAAAAGAACCGGTATTAAAAGACATCCATTTCACTTTGAAACGTGGAGAAACCTTAGGTATTGTGGGTAAAACTGGTGCAGGGAAAACAACATTACTAAAAATGCTTATTCGTGAGTTTGAAGGCTATAATGGTAAAGTTTGCTTTGGGGGGGAACCTTTGCAGAACTATAAATTGGAATCATTAAGGGAAGCAATTGGCTATGTTCCGCAGGATCATTTTCTGTTCTCAGCATCTATTGAAGAAAATATTGCTTTTGCGCATCCACATGCTTCTAAACAAAAAATAGAAGCTGCTGCAAAGACTGCACATATTCATGAAGATATTCTTCAATTTACTGAGGGTTATGAAACCGTGGTGGGGGAAAGAGGGGTTTCCTTATCTGGTGGTCAGAAACAAAGGATATCTATAGCAAGAGCTATTCTGATGAATGCTGAAGTATTAATATTAGATGATTCTCTTTCGGCGGTTGATGCCCAAACAGAGGAAAAAATCTTAAAATCCTTAAAAGAAAATCGAGATGAGAAGACTACTTTGATTACAGCGCATCGATTAAGCGCCATTCAGCATGCAAATCTCATCCTAGTTTTGGAGGAAGGCCGAGTAATCCAACGTGGAAATCATTCGGAATTAATGGCTCAAGAAGGATGGTATAAAGAGATGTATTTACGCCAACAACTAGAAGAGCTTGTGGAACATGGAGGATAAAAAAATGGAAAAGAATCAACTATTAGAAGGGAAGGAACAAACTAAGGTTCTTTTTCGTCTCCTTTCCTATACAAGGCCACATTTTAAAACAATTATCATAGCTTTTTCGTTGTTACTTATTACAACTGTTGTTGATATAATGGGCCCCATTCTTGTTAAGATTTTTATAGATGATTACTTAACACCTAGAAATTTGTTGTTTAAACCGCTTTTTATATTGGCAGCAGCTTATTTAGGTCTACAAATTACAAATGTAATTGTTTCATATTTACAATTAATAAAATTTCAAGAGATCGCTTTAAAAATTATTCAGCAGCTTCGAATTGATGTGTTTTCAAAAGTACATTCATTAGGATTACGGTATTTTGATAAAACTCCTGCTGGAAGCATCGTTTCAAGGGTAACGAATGATACGGAAGCTATAAAGGATATGTTTGTAACCGTGATCGCCACCTTTTTCCAGAGTACATTCTTATTAACTGGAATTATGATTGCTATGTTCATATTAAATGTGAAGCTTGCTATATTTTGTTTGTTTATTTTGCCGGTGATTTTTATGATTATGAGTGCATATCGAAAGTATAGCTCTCGATTTTATCAAGACATGCGTGAACGTTTAAGTCAATTAAATGCAAAATTAAGTGAATCATTACAAGGTATGGCTATTATTCAAGTGTTTAGACAAGAAAGAAGACTACGTAAGGAATTCGATGAAATAAATGATATGCATTACAAAGCTGGAATGAAAAATATTAAGGTAGATGCCTTGTTACTGAGACCGGCAGTAGACCTTGTATATATCTTTTCGTTGATAATGGTATTAAGTTTTTTTGGAATTTCTTCGTTCCATTCACCGATAGAAATAGGGGTTTTATACGCCTTTATCAATTATTTAGACCGCTTTTTTGAACCGGTAAATAATATGATGATGCGTCTTTCACTCTATCAACAAGCAATTGTCGCAGGCTCAAGAGTATTTAAATTGCTAGATGAGCAAGATGTTGCTCCAGAGCAAAAAGAAGAAGAAAACATTCAAATTCAATCCGGTAAAATTGAAGTGAAAGATGTTTCGTTTTCATATGATGGTAAAAGAGATATTTTAAAAAACATTTCAT
>DASQIV010000425.1:0-8258 GCA_035631415.1 Pseudoneobacillus sp.
GTCGCCCAGTAGCTGGAGGTGCAGCGCGTTTCCGAGGACAGGTAGTAAAACCAAAGGATTTTAAAGGTACATTGAAAAGGCTTTGGTCTTATTTTGGAAAAGAGAGAAAGCTTTTAACAACCGTTTTCTTTTTTATATTAATCGATTCGGTCATTGTCCTGTCTGCACCGTTTTTAATAGGGAAAGCCGTTGATGCGATGTCCTTAGAAAAAAAGGTTGATTTTGGGCTGCTCCATGTTGTGATAATCACACTTTTAATAGCCTATCTTGCTAGTGCCATGTTGAATTTTTTACAAGGCTGGTTAATGTCTGGAGTTGCCCAACGGATAGTAAAGAGATTACGGAGTCATCTTTTTCAAAAACTGCAAAAGCTGCCGGTGTCATTCTTTGATTCACGGACCCATGGAGAGATGATGAGTAGATTGACGAATGATATTGATAACGTGAGCAATACGATTTCTCAATCAACGACCCAGCTGATGTCGGGTTTTATTGTCATTTTGGGATCGCTGGTGATGATGATCGTATTAAGTCCGATTTTAACATTGGCTAGTCTTGTTTCGGTTCCTCTTGTATTTTTACTGACCAAGTCGATTGCCAAAAAAACAAGAGTATTATTTAGAAACCAGCAAAAAGAGCTGGGGATGCTAAATGGTCATATCGAAGAAACGATTTCAGGTTTAGAGGTCGTGAAGGCTTTTAATCATGAGGAAAAGGCGATTGCGGAATTTGAAGAAATCAATACGAGACTGCGGAACGTCGGAACGAAGGCACAAATCGCCGCAGGATTTTTAATGCCTATTATGAATGTCATCAATAACTTTGGTTTTACGATATTGGCGGTTGTTGGAGGATACTTAGCGGTTGAAAATATGATTACAATTGGTGTCATTGCAAGTTTCATCACTTACTCTCGCCAGTTTGTCAGACCACTAAATGATCTGGCTAATATCTTTAATATTTTACAATCAGGAATTGCAGGGGCAGAAAGGGTATTTGAAATCCTTGATGGAGAAGAAGAGCCTGAGGATCATCCAGATGCTATTTCTCTCGAAAATCCTACTGGTTTGGTGGAATTTAAAAATGTTAGTTTTGGTTACCGGAATGATGTACCTATTTTAAAAAATGTAAGCTTTAAGTCCGAAGCGGGCAGCAGTACAGCCTTAATTGGACCAACCGGTGCAGGTAAAACGACGATCGTGAATCTGCTAACCAGATTTTATGATGTGACGGAAGGAGAAATCCTCATAGACGGCCGTGATATCAGAGAATATACAAGAGAAAGCTTGCGTAAATGCTTTGGAATTGTTCTTCAGGACACATATTTGTTTTCGGGAACGATTATGGAAAATATTAAATATGGGAATCCAAATGCGACAAATGAGGCAGTTTATGCAGCAGCCCGTATGGCGAATGCGGATTTATTTATCAATCGTTTGCCAAAAAGATATGAGACGGTGCTTTCTGAAAATGGAGGGAACTTAAGCCATGGACAACGGCAATTATTGGCGATTGCAAGGGTAATCCTTAGTCAGCCATCCTTGCTTATTTTGGATGAAGCGACGAGCAGTATCGATACCCGTACCGAGCTGCACATCCAAGATGCCCTAGCGAATGTGATGAAAGGGAGAACGAGCTTTATCATTGCTCACAGACTTAACACCATTCGCGATGCCGATACGATTATGGTCATCCAAAATGGAGAAATTGCCGAACAAGGGAATCATGATGAACTGATGGCACAAGAGGGAATCTATCATCAGATGATTTCGGATCAATTTAAATCACTGCAGCAAGTCGAGAATTTTTAAAATTAAAATGCCTGCTTCCTTAATGAGGGAAGCAGGCAAATTTTTTTGTATGGAGGGGTGTGCTTAGGCATGTGCTTTGCGGACGGAGAACCCGCTAATCTCGTAAAAACACCATTTTCATAGTTTATAGGACAGAGAATCCGCTATTCCGTAAAAAACACCATTTTTCTGAGTTTATAGGACCTAGAATCCGTTATTAACAAAAAATTTGGAAAAAAGCGTTGCTTTTAGTGGAATAGCGGAACCACAGTCCTATAACCCTTGAAAAATCGGACTTTTTCGTTCAATAGCGGAATGTGTGTCCGTTAAAACGCGTAGGCTATTTTAAAAACCACAGTGTTCACTGTTGGACTAATGAAACAAAGCCTGACCCTAACAAGCAACCAAGCATGTAGGGACAGGCATTTTACATATATAAAAACACCTTAATGTTCTCTTTCTTATCTATGGTAGCTAGTAGTACGTTTTTAACATCGGTTTGATAGGAGCGTTTTAAATTAGACACAAGCCATTCTTCATCCTTTTGAATTTGCTTTAACTCCTGGATATTAATAATCCCTTCCTTTATGATCACTCTTGGCATATCGAAAGGCTCTATAGGTATTTTCATGGAGTCAGGTGTAAGGGGTTCGTACTTTGGATCCAAAAATACCGAAATTTTTCCGTCAGCTTCCCAAATGGCTAAGGCTACCTTCTTTACATCTTCTACTTTAGCTTCCCTTAATTCTTCCAATAAAATATCGACCGAGATTCTTGCCTTTTTCAATCCTTTATGAAGAATTTCTCCATTTTGAACAATGTTGATAGGTTTAGGATTGATCAGCCTTCTAAACCATGGCCATTTGAGGATCATAAAAATACCTATAAGATATAAGATTACTAATACGATGGTAGATATTATCGACCCTTTTAGTCCAAGGTGTTCATCTGATAACGGGTGGGCAATAATGTTGCCAATCACTAAAGCAATCAGAAAATCAAGCGGTCTTAATTGAGAAATGGCACGTTGGCCTAAGATCCTAGTTACAATTAATAAAAAGATAAAAGCAACAATAGCCCGAAGAGCCCACTCTATGATAGTAAGGTTATCCTGGCTATGAAAAAAATCCATGTAAAACACATCCTTTACGCAGTATGCTACCATTATTCTTACACAGATGTTCATTTGGTAACCCATAATCTAGCATAAATTTAAGAAGGGACATGTATGAAATGGACCTTTCCTCGAAAAAAAGAGAAAGAGCTCAAAAGAACTCTTTCTCCCACTTATCATTTATCATTATTCTTAATTTCTACGATCATCAAACCAACCGATTAAATGCTGTAAACGCTCTAAGCGGTGCTTAGGTTTACCAGAACGAGAAAGTTCATGGCATTCATCCGGGAAGCGAATTAGCTTTGTTTCCACACCTAGGCGCTTAAGGGCAATATACCATTGCTCCGCTTGCTCCATTGGACAACGTAAGTCCTGTTCACTGTGCAGGATGAGTGTTGGTGTTTTAACATTACGTGCATGATGAAGAGGGGATATATCCAACAGCTTGTGTGCATCATCCCAAAGGTCAGCATGTCCGTGCTGCCATTCTGTGAAGAAGAAACCAATATCACTTGTTCCATAGAAGCTATGCCAGTTACAAATACTGCGTTGCGTAACAGCTGCTTTAAAACGGTCTGTACGAGTAACGATTACGTTAGTCATATACCCACCGTAACTTCCTCCCGTAACGAATAATTGGTCTTCGTCGATATAGTTAAAGTTTTCTAAAACATAATCGACACCAGCCATAATATCCTCATAATCCATTCCGCCGTAATCACCAATAACAGCATTTACAAAGTCATGACCATAGCCATGGCTTCCTCTTGGATTCGTGTAAAGTACCACATAACCTTTAGAGGCCATTAGCTGCATTTCGTGGTGTAGACCATTTCCATAAGCGGTTGCTGGCCCCCCATGAATTTCAAGGATCAATGGATATGTTTTGCCTTCCTCAAATCCATAAGGCTTTAAAACCCAGCCTTCAACGTCCCAGCCGTCTGTGCTCTTATAATGGAAGTTTTCAGGAGTACTTAAATGGACCTCGTTATATAGCTCTAGATTGCAATCTGTTAACTTCACAACATTATCTACATTATTTAAATCTTGAACAACTACATCTCCTGTAGAATGAGGAGTAGCAAGCACTAGAACAGCTTGGTCATCACTTACGATATCATAAGAAGTAACCACTCCGACTGAAGGAGATAATGCAGCGGAAACTTCACCTTCAAGATTCACCTTAAACAACTGACAATCGCCGCCAACCGTTGCACTAAAGTAGATGTTTGAGCTCGTTGCGTCCCAAATTACCCGGTATTCTGCTGTGTCATACTTTGCATCCACACCAACTAGATCACCCACGGTGTAATCGAAGCCTTCTGTTAAATTGGTTAATTCACCTGTTTCGACGGAAAGTAGAAGAACATTCGCATTCCCTTGGCTTCTTTCACCACGGGCATGACCAACAGCTGCTAGCCATTTACCGTCTGGAGAAACAGAAGGTGAGTGGATATATCCATTTCCTTGGTATAAAAGAGCTTCTTCTTTTGAAGTAATATCATATTTCCAAACAGCAGGGAGGTAGCCCCATTCTTTATCTTCAGCTTTTGTTGCAACGTAGAATAACGTTTTTCCATCAGGAGAGAATCGAGGTTGACCAAAATCATGTTCTCCTTCTGTAACCTTTGTGAATGATTTTGTTTCAACATCAAATAAGTAAACATGCTTACGGTCTTCGTTATAGATACCAACTCCGTCACCTTTGTAACGAAGTCTAGTAATGACCTTTACATCACTTTTCTCTTCTTTTTTCTCTTCGTCTTTATCGGAGGTAAGTTTTAATTCACCATGAACGGTAAGCGCCAGCTGTTTTCCATCTGGAGACCAAACAAAATCGCCAATTCCTTGTTTTACGTCTGTTAACTGAATCGCTTCGCCACCATCAGTATGTAATAGATAAACTTGATTTTTTCCAGAACGGTTTGAACGGAAAGCAAGAGTACTTCCATCTGGAGACCACTTCGGTGCAGCATCTTTTACTAAGCTCTCCTTTGAAAAATGAGAAGTAAACTGTCTGCCTTCTCCTTTTAAATCGGTTACGTAGATATAAGAATAATAGCCATCCTTTTCTTGATTCACATGAGTTAAAACATAGGCAACCTTATCTTTCGCAGGGGAAACAACAGGATCACCTACAAATTTAAATTTACATAAATCTTCTGCTGTAATGGGACGCTTCGTCATTTAAAATACCTCCAAATTTTCAAACTATGAATCTATTTTATCATTTCGATAGGCGAAATAGAACGAAATTTTCAAAATAAAAAGAACATTCTATTCTTTTTAGTAAAATCATATTTTAACTGCATAAATGTGAAGCGAGTATGGAACTATATGGTAAAATCAAGATATGCCTAAGAGGGACATAAATGATTAGATTAATGGAGTGAGATTAGATGGTGGATTTAACGAGTAAACCAAAACTTGTCGGAGAAAAAGTGATACTTAGACCTTTTTTAATAGATGAAGATCTTCCTTATTTAGAAGAATGTTTAAACGATCAAGAGGTTAATAAATTTACAGGAAGCTCGTCAGACTTCAATAGAGAACAGATCATCGATTGGTACAGCACAAGGAATCAGCAAACAGATCGTTTAGATCTTGCTATCGTTGATAAACTTCAAAATATCTTAGTTGGAGAAGCCGTGGTTAATCTGTATGACGAAACCAATCAGAGTATGAATTTCAGAATACTGATTGGTCCTAGGGGCAGGAATAAAGGATTTGGCACAGAAGCTACTCAATTAATTATCGACTATATTTTTAAAAATACAGATCTAAAACAAATCACTTTAGGTGTTTATGCCTTCAATCCTAGAGCTATAAAGGTATATGAGAAAGTAGGGTTTGTCGTAGACAGTATTGATAAAGCCGATCTAGAGTTTGAAGGCGAAATGATTGATGCATTTAATATGAAGTTAACGAGTGAAAACTGGTTGAATCAGCAGAGGTAATGCAATTTGATAGTTTAGTTATTTATCGGACACAGGATCCGTTATTCCCGTAAAATAGACGTTTTTTAAAGTTTATCGGACACAGAATCCGTTATTCACCATATTTCATTGGAAAAAGGCATATTTTAGGGGTAATAACGGAACCACAGTCCGATGATTCTCTAAAAACACCCTATTTTCATAAAATAAAGGAACGTGTGTCCGATAAAACGGAATGTATATTCTGCTTAGTGAGGATTTTGGTCATTCACATGACTACCTTAGCCATTTTGCAAAATTTGTGACAGAGCAACAAAGTTAGTTAACAAGAATGGAGAGAAACAAACATGGATAAAATGCGTCAAACAATATTAAATTTCCGTGATGAACGAGGTTGGAAACCATATCATAATGAAAAAGATCTAGCTATATCGATCTCGTTAGAAGCGAATGAACTTCTAGAAAACTTTCAATGGAAAAGCAGTGAGGAAGCCGTCAATGATAAGGACTCTTTTCAAAATATGAAGGAAGAAATGGCAGATATCTTAATCTATCTGATCCAACTGGCAGACAAGCTTGAGATCGATTTGGAAGAAGAGGTACTGGAGAAAATGAAGAAGAATGCTTTGAAGTATCCGGTTCCGGGGAAGTGAGGAGTATGAATGTCAATTCTAGATTTATTTAAAAAGAATAAAAAAGAAGATACAAAAACAAATAAGAAAGAACCTATAAAAGTTAAAAATATCCACAATGAAAAGGTTGCACATAGAAAAGGGGAACTAGGAGAATACAAGATTGATATTCAACTTGCCCAGCTTCCTAAAGATTATAAATCCTTAAGTGATCTTTTAATAAAGAATAAGGAAGCTAAATCGGGTTATTCACAAATAGATCATGTGGTTATCTCACCGTATGGAATCTTTGTGATTGAGACAAAAAACTATCAAGGTACAATCTATGGAGGGAATGATAGAAAAACATGGCTAGTGAATGGAAAATTCAAAATGATGAATCCCTTTATTCAAAACTATGGTCATATCCAAGCCCTAAAATACATTATTCCTCAAAAATATCATTCACACTTTATCTCAATGGTTTCTTTTACAAAACGATGTACATTTAAGGTGGATTTAGAATTTAGAAAAATCGCATCCAATGACTTAATCGTCTATGATATAGAACTTTCCGAGTACATACATAGAAAGGCCTCTGTCATTAAACTACAATCAAAGGAACCGTTATTAAGTAACGAAGAAATAGACTCAATCTATCTGTCTATTAAGAAAGAAAACATAGAGGACCCATCTATTAGAGAATTTCATAAACAATCCTTGAAAGATGATAATAGTAATAAACCTGAAGATAATAAATCGAATAGATGTAGTGTATGTTCAGCACCTGTCTCTGAAAAGGTAAGAGATTACTGTTTATCAAATAGGAAATTTGCAGGGAAAGTTCATTGTTTTGAGCATCAAAAGACTTTGGTGTAAGGATAGCTACTGATCATGATAGTAGAAATAGTCACCTTTGCTTGGTCGGTAAGGGTGACTTTTTTTAGTTATCATGATGCTTATTTTTGTTAACAAAATATGCAATACTTTTTATCTTTTAAGGAGATTAGATTGAACTGGAGGATTAGAAGCGATGAATCATTTTTGGATAACCAACGTTTGTTTAGAAGTGGGGTACAACTACGCGGATGACAGAGTTTCAAGTACTAGGACCGAAACTTTTCATATTAAAATTGAAGACGGTCGTATTGCGGATATAGTTCCAGCAAATACAATACTAGAAGATAATCTCATAAAATATGATTCGAAAAATAGATTAATGCTCCCATCCTTTAAGGAAATGCACATTCATATAGATAAAACTTATTACGGTGGCCCATGGAAGGCTGTTAATCCGGTTAGAAGTATTTTTGACAGATTTGAAGAAGAGAGAAAACTCTTACCAGAACTGCTGCCAACAGCCAAAAGTCGAGCTGAAAAAATAGTAGACACTCTACTTACCTTTGGCTCTACCCATGTTCGAACACATTGTAATATAGATCCTGTAATTGGTTTATCAAATCTTGAGGCAACGATCTCAGCGTTAGAAGGCTTTTCAGGAAAACTTTCTCATGAAGTAGTAGCATTTCCACAACATGGGCTATTACGTTCTGACTCCGTTTCATTAGTTAGACAAGCCTTAAAAGAAGGAGCCAACTTGGTTGGTGGTGTAGATCCTGCCACTGTTGATCAAGATATTGAAAAATCTCTACAAACAATGATGGAAATCGCAGTAGAGGCAGATGCGGGGGTTGATATACATATTCATGACCGCAATACCTTAGGAATGTTTACAATGAAGAGATTAGCAGATTTAACGGAGGAGGCTGGCTGGCAAGGTAAAGTAACCGTGAGCCATGCTTTC
>DASQIV010000426.1:0-8803 GCA_035631415.1 Pseudoneobacillus sp.
ATCATCAGCAATAATTTTATTTAAAGGAATGGTTTCTTTCAAAATATAGTCTGCGAGCTGCTGAAGACTAGGATCATAACAGGCTAACTCCCTCATAATAGATTGCCCTTCCATGATTAATTCAATAGACCTCTTGTGGTCTTTATATTGATCAATTACACCAATATTATAAAGGTTAAAGCCTTTTAATAAGTATGAGATAACATATTTATTGGAGTTCTCTAAGTACATAATGGTTTTTTCGAGATGATTTGCCCTCATCATGATTTGACCATAGTAATTATAGTAACGTGATAAGTAACTCTTACGAAGCAAACTAGGTGGTAGTTCTTCAATTATTTGTCTAGCTTTATCACAATACTCTAATGCAATTTCCGGCTGACTAGTAATAGAGTAATGATAAAAGCAGAGAGATAGATTCTTAAATGCTGTAAGTTCTATAGATTGTATGGGAGATGAAATAAGAGCCTCTAAATATTGGGCTTTATCTAGTTTACCTGCACGATATTTCTGCCAAAGTAAATAATAGTCTGCCCATTCTCTATCTTTTTGTTTGGATGTATGATTAATTATTTCAGCTGCTTTTGTAACCGTTTCTTCATCTCGATTTAGCCTAGCTATGTCAAGAATGACCTTTAATGGGTAGATCGTCTTAAAGCTCGATACTAAGCCTCTTAAAATGGTGTATCGGTCCATTTCATTTGGAAACAAAAACTCCAATATCTTCATTATCACTTCAATATTGGGAATACGCTGTCCGTTTAAAAATTTATTTAACACACTTCTATCTATCTCTAAATGCTCACTTATTTGACTAATAGAAAGCCCTTTATCAGCTAGTGCTCTATTTAACCGCTCTATTATGTGTGTATCCATACTATAAACTCCCATGCTATACCATTCTGGATATTTTTCTCTATTATACTAAAGAATTGAAATGTAAGCATCTGTAAATTTTGGGTTAGTTTTTTCAGTTTAATGAAAAATAGTAATCAGCATTTTTAGCCAGCCAAATAAAGATAGCCACAATGGTACACTTAATAGCATTCCCCAGAAAAACCCTTTGAAAAAACCAGCATGTTTATCAGAATCATTCATTCTATTCACCCTACACATTTTTTTATGAAGTATTCCCCATTTCTGAGTTATTCATAACTATCATTTTTTGAAAAAAGTAGGAATCTATTTGGAAATCTAGCATATCTATTAACTATCACTATTTAGATAGAGGGAGATGTCATGGGTATTCTAACTGTATCTCAAACCAATCCTACTGCCTCATTTTCAGCTATTCATGAAGCCATACAAGCAGCCGAGCCCGGAACGATGATTCTAATTGATCCTGGAATTTACAGAGAAACCCTTTTGATAGATAAAAAAATCGAATTAGTCGGAAATGGTTCGCCTGATGAGATTTTGATTGAAAGTTCAGATACGACCTGTGTTCGTGTGAAAAGCGATGGTAGAATATCCAAACTTACGATTAGGGGAATTGGCGGAGAAAACCAATACGCGGTATTCATTAATCGGGGAGAAATGCTTTTTCAAGATTGTTGGTTTTCCTCGAGTGGGACAAGTGCTTTTATTATGAATGAAGAAGCATCCCCAATATTTGAAAATTGTACGTTTCACTCTAGTAAAATTGGTGCGGCTATTACCGTAGGAGCATCTAGTAAATGGAAAGATTGCACTGTAATGGGAAATTCGGAAATTGGGATTAACGTGGATAAGCGAGCGAATCCGCTTATTCGACATACAAAGTTTGTTAAAAACCAGATAGGGGCGAACTTTGCGGAGGAAGCACATGGAACGATGGAGAGCTGTGAGTTTTTTGAAAATGAAAATGGAGTGCTGGTCACAACAAAAGCAGCACCTATTTTTGACAGTAGTACCTTTAGTCAAAACCAACACAATTTTAAGATAGAGGACCAAGGGGTTTGCATTGTTCATCGATGTTCCGTGAAAGGCGGAAGGGTGGGACTAGAAGTGGTTGGTCAAAGCTATGCAACCATCATGGAATCCACATTCGAACAGAACGAAGAGCATCAAATTTGGGTTGAGGAAAGTAGTCTGCAGCTGAAGGATAGCACACTAAAGGAATCAAAGCATGGTATTTTTGTGAAACAGGCCATTCGTAGTGAAATTTTAACTACGAGTATTGCTCAACATTCAGTGGCAGGGATTACATTAGAGGAACAAAATGAAATTTTTATTCATAAAAGTAAGGTCCAGTCTGCTGATTGTGGAGTTTGCTTTCAAAAGAAAGCAACGGGTGTGCTGCAGGAATGTGAGATTGTTTCCAGCGTACTAACTGGTATTGCGGTATTAGATGAAAGTGAGCCCAAGATTGTAGAGTGCCAGGTAAAACACGGTCAAAATGTCGGCTTATTTTTACAAAGAGGAAAAGGTAAAGTGATAAACAGTCAGTTTAGCGATAATGCTTATCTAGACCTTCTTGGGGAAGGTGTGAATGAGACCATTTTGGACAATTGTTCTTTTGATAAAAAGAGAATGTTTACTCAAGATGAAGATTTGCTTGACGGTGTGCCAACTGAATCTCTGTTTGAGATTCTTGATGAGCTTCATTCTTATATCGGACTTGAGGAAGTGAAGGGGCGAATTTCCGACCTTATCGATTTCATCACCTACACGAATCAACGGCGAAAAGTAGGTATTACTACTAATACCTCTATCAGCCATCATTGCCTTTTCCTAGGTAAACCGGGGACAGGGAAAACTACGATTGCTAGACTTCTAAGTAAGATTTTTTACCAACTAGGCCTTGTTAAAAAAGGACATTGTGTGGAAGTCGACCGGAAGGATTTAGTCGGGGAGTACATTGGGCAAACTTCGATGAAAACGAATAAAGTCTTGAAAAAGGCAGTTGGAGGTGTGTTGTTTATCGATGAGGCTTACACACTGGTCAAGCCTGACACACCGAATGATTTTGGTCGAGAAGCATTGGATCTTATTTTGAAAAAAATGGAGGATGATTCGTCGTTTATCGTCATTGCGGCTGGTTATCCAGAAGAAATGGAAATCTTTATTGAAGCCAATCCTGGTTTAAAGGACCGTTTCAAAAATCACTTCAACTTTGAAGATTATACTGCTGAACAGCTCGTCCATATTTTAGAAAAAATGCTTCGGGAAGAGGAATACCGGATGGCGTCGGAAGCGGTAGATTTGGTGAAGCATGAGTTTACAGAACTCTATCGAAAGCGGGACCGAACGTTTGGGAATGCCCGTATGGTACGGAAATTTTTCGAAGAGCTTAAAATGAACCATGCGAAACGGTGCACCCGACTTCAACAATTTGAAAAAATAGCTTTAACAACCATTGCAGTTGAAGACGTTAAACCATTGCTTAAGAAGAAGACCGAGCAGTCAAGTGCTCCTGTTCCCGTTAATGAGGAGCGGTTGATGGAGCTATTAGCCGAGCTGCAATCCTTTATCGGATTGGAAAAGGTGAAGCGAGAAATCAACGAAATTGTGAAACTAGTGAAATATTATCAAGAAGAGGGTAAGGATTATACGGGGAAATTTGCGCCACACACTGTTTTTTTAGGTAATCCAGGAACCGGAAAAACGACGGTTGCTAGACTTTTAAGTCAGATTTATGAAGCGCTTGGAATTCTTCCAGTGGGTAATTTAGTAGAAACCTCCCGAGAAGATTTGGTTGCGGGGTATGTGGGGCAAACCGCTTTGAAAACGACGGAAGTATTGAATAAAGCGATGGGCAGTACACTTTTTATCGACGAAGCGTATTCGCTAATAAAGCAATCTGATTTTGGCCAAGAGGCGATTGATACGATTTTAAAAAGGATGGAAGATGATCGTGGGAAATTTAGTTTAATCGTTGCAGGCTATACGCATGAAATGAACAAGTTTTTAAAATCAAATCCTGGACTAGCTTCAAGGTTCGGACGAGCGATTCAATTTGAAGATTATACTCCTACAGAAATGGTGCAAATCGCGAAAAAAATAGTGAAAGATGAAGGGTTCCGGATGGAGGAAGAAGTAGCAGATCAATTATTAGGATATTTTGAGGATTGCTATCGAAACCGTGACCGCTATTTTAGTAATGCACGGTTTGTGAGGAACGTGATCGAAAGGATGATCCGGACGGCTACGTTGAGACTCGCTGAATTGGATAAGGAAACAAGAAAAGGGCAGAACATCATTACAACAACCGATTTTATAACGGTTTTCGTTTGATGGGAGGGAAGTAGAGTGCTATACATTTACGATACGGTCCTGGCATTAGTCAAAAAGGAGATTGGTGATCAGTATCCTGAGCGAGGGGGAGCATTGTTAGGGGTACCTGGCGAGCCGATTGTTACTGAGTTTATTTATGATGATGCGGCGGAAACGACTTCTTCTAGCTATTCACCATCACGAGAGCTAAATAGACTGGTACGCAATGCTGAGGAGGAAAACGGTCTCGAATTTAAAGGGATTATCCATTCACATCCTGGTAGCTATAACCAACCCTCTTATCAGGATATCTCTGAATTAGAAACAGGGTTGGATTTAAATCCACATATGTCGTGTTATTTAGTACCAATAGTGACGTGCGAACATCATGGCGAGTTGGAGTCGCATGAGCTGATATTGGGGGAAATGAAGGTTTCTTGTTATGCTGGATTTTTGACGACGGAATCTACTGTACGTGTGGAAAAAATGGATGTGAAAGTCGTATCCTATGGACTTTTTCAAAAAGATTTAGAGTCATTGTGTGAGTCTATTTCTGGTTTAAGAAACCCGCAAGTTTACTGTATTAATCATGATGGACAACCTTTGCTGGCCGGAAAAGTAGAGGTAGAAGAGCTATTTGATTTGCTGTTGTTGCTGGATGTTTCCTATCCAAGGTGCCAATCTAGGATTCTTGTTACACATATGGATGGTGAACAAGAGGAGTGCTTTTTGGATGGGTTCGAAGAGGGTGCATTATTAATAGAGTTAGAGAAATTTGTTTTGTCTAAAATTGATCTAGCAACTATTTAAAGCTCTGTAAAGGACTTAATCCCTCAAGTAAGAGGTGAAAATGTCTTTAATAAGAATAAGCCAAAGTCTCGTAGCGAATGCTTGTCATTTAAGTCATAAAAACCAAAGAGAAATGAATTAAAGGAGGCTAGTAATATGTCATCCCCAGTTGATTTAAACAAATTACGAAATACGATTCTTTCAAGCCAAGCACGAAATCAAAATTTACCTTCTGACCCTGAACGAAAAATTATGGTGACGAAGGAAGGGAAAATTCTTGACGGCAATAGCAACCAAAATGGAAATCCAAAGCAATTATCGGAGGTTCATCAAGGTGTGTTTGCATCACCATCTTCACGGATCGAATATGAACGAAAAATCGTTCAGGATAAGTTTCCAAAAAATACGAGATTCATTGAAGTAGATGGGATTAAAGGCTGGTATTACTCCTTTCGGGATGAATTTGAGCAGCCTTATGAAATGTACGCTTACTTTGATGGAAATGCCTATCAGGTGAAAGTGGTCTACCCGGAAGTAGAAGGGAAATACAACAGTGTCCATGAATGCCACTTGTATCGAGATGGACGGATTTGTTTTGGTAATCAGTACGCTGGGGGCTTGCCTTCACTAGAGATTGCTTACGCTAAGTCTGTGTTGTGGGCAAACGGATTTACTGCCTTTGAACATACGAAAAAATATCCGTTTTCGACTAATAACTTATAGGAGGAGAGGATATTGAGTAGACGTTTTATTAGGTATAAGAAATCGGATGGATTTGTATTGGGGCCAAATTTTAAGAAAAGAAGTTTTGTGGGAACAGTTAATCAAATTCATGAAGGTATTTTTGCAAGGATTCGGGGTGTGCTGTCTGAGGATATTTTAACAAAGAGAGTTCTTGTCGTTGGTGTTGGTTCTGTTGGATCCTATATTTCGGAGCAACTAGTCCGTAGTGGTGTTGGCTCGTTGATTGTAGTAGACCCCGATATTGTTGAATACGCTAATTTGTCTAGGACGGTTTATACGGTTCACGATGTTGGACAAGCAAAGGTTGATAGATTAAAAGAACATCTTCTTACTATCAACCCAGTTATTGTGGTGGAAAGCTTTGAGAAAGATATACAAGCTTTTGGAGCGGAGGAGTTGGCGACAATATTTTTACCATGTGATGTAATTGTAGCAGCAACAGATGATCCACAGGCGCAACGGACAATCAACCGCTTTGCTTATGGGCTTGGGAAACCGGCCGTGTTTGTCGGATTATATGAAGGGGCTGAGGGCGGCGAGGTGGTAGTAAGTATTCCTGGGAAAACACCTTGTTATCAATGCGCCACCTCTATAAGGCATGAGCTTGAACAGAGTACTGGTAAAGTTGGTGCGAAAACAGATTATGGCACTGGTAGGCTCGAAGGTGTGGTGGCATTATCGGCAGATATTCATCATGTGGCCAGTGCTGCTATGAAAATCATCTTATCACTGCTTGTTCCTGAGGATAGTGATTTGAAATTAAAAGGTTTCTTGACTTCAGCGATTAAAAAGGAGTTTAACTATTTAACGTTTTCGATGAAGGACCAATATTGGTTTTACCCTCATATATTTCAAGGCGTGCCTGGACAGTATGCCTATCAAAGTGTGTGGTTATCATCTGTAAGGAATGAAGATTGTGTTATTTGTGGAAAAGAAGAAAGCGAGTTTACGAGTGTTACAATGGATCCGGTGAAAACGCCAACCCTAGCAAATATTAGGAAGGCTATGTCTTAATATGGCGGCACATCCAAATATAAAAAAGGTAAGAAACCAAATCCAACAAGCAAAAATGAAAGGGCAAAAGGTTAGGCAGCGAAAGAAGAAAATGAAAATGATCCTGCTAATGACAGCCATGTTTTTCCTCTATCTTTTCATCCTCAACCAAGACATCATCTTCAAACCTACCAAGCATTTCATAGAAAGCATCTTAGAGCAAAAAATATAGTTGGGACAACAACAAATATAGGGGAATTCCTTTAACGCACCACCGCGCTGGGGGTCAGACCCCCAGTGCGGTGGTGCGTTAAAGTCAATTAGTGAATCTTTATACTAATCTATTAAAATATTGTATGTTTTTATTCCTATTTCCTTGGTTCTACTATCTTTTACACTATCTACTATAATGTCCTATAATTCGATTGACATTGTCAGTAATTGAGGAACGAATCTGCTTGTTTAGTCGTAATTTTCGGAATAGTATGTAAGTACGGCCGTAATAACTTATAAAGGAGATTCATACTTGAATAAATTTATCAAAACTAGTCTATCATCTGTCATGATCGCAGGTACATTATTTGCAGGATTCCCAGGCTCTTATACTTCTTATAAAGACGGTGATCTATTACATAAATCGGAGTCTGTTGCCCATGCATCATCTTCACATAGTGCACTAGATTTAGCTATTGTGAACGATGAAAAATTAATAGAGTCTTTCATCAAGCGAGGTCTACTTTCTGCTGATGCTTCTGATGCAGAAAAGCAAACTTTCCTTAAAAACTATTTAGCTGTTAAAGGTCAACAAACAAAAGCTACAGAATCTGATCCTTTAGCTGCGAAGGTGAAAGCGGCTGAGTCTGCAAAACAAAAGAAGTTTAAAGGATTTAATAACGGTCTTTTAAATGGTAATGGTAAAAAGAATGGCCATTTAAAAGGGAATCCGGATCCTGTACAAGAAGGAACATCTCCTGGGGTACAGAAGAAGGGTAAACTATTAACTTTAATGGTTGAATACAATGATTTTGCTCATAACAACATTAAACCTGAGGAAACGGATAATTATTATACAGATTATAATACAGAGCATTTTGAAAAAATGATTTTTGGAAATAAAGGCGAATTTAAAGGTCCTAATGGTGAAGATTCCGTCTCTCAAAAGCAATTTTATGAGGAGCAATCAGGTGGTACTTATACAATTGAAGGAAACGCATATGGATGGTTAAAAGTGCCTGGTACGGCGAAGTATTATGGGGCAGATAGATCTTCAGGTGGACATGATAATGTAACACCTGGTGGGTCAAAACAATTAGTAAGGGATGATCTTGTAGCTGCTAAAGCTGCTGGTGTACCTTTACAAGATTATGACTTAGAAGATCCACACGATTTGAATGGTAACGGTAACTTCTGGGAGCCAGATGGTTTAGTAGACCATTTACAAATCATCCATTCAGGAATGGGTCAAGAAGCAGGTGGTGGATCGCTAGGTGACGATGCAATTTGGTCTCACAGATCTGCAGTATTCTATGATCCAGATGGATTAGGCAAGGGATTGCCTGGATTCTATGACTACACAGTTATGCCTGAAGATGGAGCAACTGGTGTATTCGCTCACGAATATGGTCATGACCTTGGACTACCTGATGAGTATGATACTATTTACTCTGGAACAGGTGAAGCTGTAGGATACTGGTCTATCATGGCAAGCGGATCTTGGGCTGGAAAAGTACCAGGTGCTGAACCAACAGGTTTCTCACCATGGGCAAAACAATACTTCCAATCTACTCTTGGTGGAAAATGGACAGCACCAACAGTTGTAAATTGGGATGAAGTATCAACAAAAGGAACACAATTCTTACTTGACCAAGCTAATTCACCACTAGGTAAAAATAATCAGGCAATCCGCGTGAATTTACCTAAAAAGAAAACTCCGGTTAATACTCCTGCTACTGGTACCTATGAATATTGGGGTGGCCAACAGGATGAAATGGATACAAACATGGTAACAGATGTTGATTTAACAGGAAAAACGTCTGCTACTTTAACATTTGATGCTTGGTATGATATTGAAGAGCAATGGGAT
>DASQIV010000427.1:0-9519 GCA_035631415.1 Pseudoneobacillus sp.
AAGTATGCTGCATAAAAACATTTTTTTGCGGAGGATTTACAGTGTAAGAGTTATTAAAGGATGAAAAAATTGAGAGTGATATATATGGTTGTCCTGAAAATGTGAAATTGATGCAAGTGTAACTTTGAAAAAAAGTTAATTATATTTAAAAAAGATAGATCATTTAGAATAAGGTTTTTCAAAAGTCCTGTATAGCTATACAAGATTTTTCTTGTTCAGTAATTGGGTGTTGAATAAGAGGAGGAATTGTTATGGACTTAATGGAAATAAAGAAGCTGGGTCTTTTTTCGAAGACGATTGAGGTAATATGATCACTTTAAATAGTGTAAATCTTTAATGAATGAGGGGGAAAAAACTTGCTAGTAAAATGGTTAGTTTGTGGAGTAGAAGAAAAAGATAAACCTCGATTCGATGAAGCACAACGAAGCTGGAATACTTTAAAAGGCATACCAGGTTTTCTTGCTCAAATCGGTGGTTGGAATATTAAGAGTCCATATGAAGCTTGTATTTGGGCATTATGGGAAGACGAACAAAGCTATAATGACTTTATGCAGGTTCATCACGATTCTATATTTTACGCGAGTAATCAAAAAGATACATATTCATCAATAAGGGTAAATCTGTATAAAGATATTTTACAAATATCAAATTCTGATGTTAAGAATTGTATAAATAATACCACTGTCTTACGAGTAGCTTCCTGTGATATTCAAGAAAGAAAAGAAAGTCAATTTCTTAATATTCAACGGGATGATTGGAATCCCGGTATGAAAAACTGCCCTGGAATGCTAGGAGGGATAGTAAGTAAGAACATAAATTCAATTAATAATTTTTTAGTAACCTCACTATGGAATGATTTAAAAAGTCATCAATATTATATAGAATACTTATTTCAAAAGCTGCGTGCTCAATCAAAGTTAGACGACTACACAACAAGTTTAGATGTTCAGTTAGTTCATTTGATAGATGAGTGGAAAGTGACCTCATGGTGAAAGACTTATGACTCTGATTACCTATTTATGGTAGGATATTAATAATTGGAAAAATGGAATTTTTCTCAAATTGGTGGTTGTGATTTTGGATACATTAAACAAAAATGTATTTAGGTTCCTTTTTAGCTCTTGGGTTGGCACTTACTGTATATATAATTAGTGATCTTATGAGTTTTTTGGTATTAGGTTTCTGGGGAATGTATGGGTTTATTGGTTAGGAGTTTCTTTTTTTCTATTTGTACTATATTCCATTATCAACAGGCTAATTTATTATGTAACATTTACAATTTTATAAGCAACGTCTTAAATTAAAGTCTTTCAATTTACATAATTATTATTCCTTTTATAAAGGGTGAAAATCCACTTTGATTAATGACAAGTTTTAACATTTAAAAGGGAAAAAATACCTCATAATTTAAAGAAGGAGCATTAAATGGATAGGAAAACTATTGGGTACATCTTAACTTCATTTGGATTTGGTATTATAGTTAGTGCAATAATATATCCATTGGGTTACTAAGAATCAGAAGCTGTATTTTACGCAATGACTTCTATTGGAATCTCCTTTATCTTTTTGGAAGAATGATACGTCCTACTAAAAAACTCAACTCTAAGTAACTGAACCCTTATAGTAAAAATTACTTAATTTCATTCCTTATTAAAGTTTATCAAATTGTTGTTAACTAAACTGCCCTTTAGCATTATTTATTATCCTAATCGTTTCATATTTCCGTTCCAATAAGAAACGCAGGAAACAATTGGACAGGTTTGAAGAAAGGTTAAATCTTTTAACCGAGGAAATTAAGAAATTAAATAAGTAAATTAACCTCCTGTTTAGTTTTAGTCCTTCCAGGTTTGTTCAAAAATCAAACCCAATAAAGTTAGTATGATGATATTTTTCTTTCTTTTGCTTTTCCTTTTGTCTGCCATTCTAGATTTAATCAAAATAAATATATATATGCTTTTTACCGTATTAACCCTCATTAATAAGAACGAATAATTGTAAAAAAATGTTGCATTCCCCAGAAAAAACAGCAAAAAGCTCAAAGAAAAAAGTGTTAGAGCACCATTAGATTACATCCACTTATAAGAATGAGCCTCCAGTTATGAACTAAGAGGCTCTTTACGTACTTTAATTAATTTTTTTCTTATCCTTACTCATAATGATAATTTCATAAGGATCGTTCCTGACGGTTTTCGTTCTTTGGTCTGTTTCCATAAAATATTTAATTTCCTTTTCTATTTTTTCAACGACTTCTTTAACGTCAGAGTCGTTTGAATCGACAGTCGTTTTGATGATGAGTTGCAGCGGTAGGGGATGGAAGGAATAAGAGTATGTTTTAACCTTAAATTGTTTATTTTCCATTAGTCCTCTCCCAATGATATCGACAATCCCTAATTCTCCCCAGCGTAGTTCTTGCTCACGGGCAGCCATATCAATTCTACTTACTCGATATTTAAAAGATTCTCCGTACGGCTTGGATAAGGCCGCTAACTTCTCTTTGAGTGCTGCCACGCGTTCCTTTGATTCTGTTTTTGGAATTGCGACATAAATTGAGTTTTGCACTTTATTAATCTGAACCTGAGTCGGGAAAGGACTTTCATAATTATTCTGCTTTAGCCAATCATTGATTTTCGATTCCAACTCACTCATTTGCTGCATGTATTTTTCTTCTTCTGGACTAACTACATAAGGTTCACGATTGTCTTTTTCTGCTGAAACACGAATCTTATATTTCCCAAAATTGTTGGCAACTAAGGCTTCGTTAAGGTTTTCGCTTACCTCATTTTTCAAACCTTTTACCTCTTTTTCGGACCCATAAAGCGCCAATTTGATTTCTCTTTTTGGAACGGATATATCTAGATTTGCAGGATCATATTGATTTTCAACAATAGTCTGGGATATAAGGTTTATTACGGCATATTTATATTCCTCTTGTTTGATAAATAAGCTTAAATAGGGAATTTTTGCGGTTACTTTCGCGACTCCGACTGATAAATTGGAAGATAGGATGACTATGGTGAACAAAGTGACTGCTATAATCGTTGAATATACAATTCTTTTTCGACCTCTATTTTTTGGCTTTACTTTGAGTTCGATAATTTTAGACCTCTTTCTAACTTCCTTCAGAACATTTTGTTTATGTTTCTCTTCAAAACGAATTTCTTTTAAGTCTGGATAACTCATTTTATTTTTCATAACCGTCCTCCTCAAATGAAAGCTTCAATAAGTTTCTAGCACGAAAAAGTCTCGTTTTTACTGTATTGGCGTTCAAACTTAGCAAATCAGAAATCTCGTTAATCGACATGTATTCATAGTAATGGAGGATTACAATTTCTCTTAATTTAATTGGTAAACCTATTACTTTATTAAAAATAAGATCCTTCTCTTCTAACTCCTCTAAATCAGCTTCAACTGATTGGTTTCCACCACCTATGATTGAAAAAATCAAATCTTTATATTGAATATTTTTATAGGACCAGCTTTTTAATAGGTCCTTACATTTATTAGCCGTAATTCGGTATAACCACGTTTTATAGGTAGATTTATTTTGAAATTGGTCCAAATTTTTATAACAGTTTATAAATACTTCCTGTGAAATATCCTCGGCTAATTGCTTCTGTTTTACATAGGTATAGGCAAGTCTAATGATCAAATCTCCATATTCCTCCATCAACCAAATAAGCTGATCTTCTTTGGATAAATGGTGGATTTCATTTGGGTTCTCTTTTAAATTTCTTAGTTTCATTTATATCCTCCTTCCATACCTACTTAGACGAACTTGACAAAAAATGGTTCTGTTCTGTTTTAAAAAATTTAAAAAACGGGAGGGATATTCTAAGAACAAACGTTCTATAATAGAATAAAAGGAGGGATTAAGAATGCGTAGTATCTTGTTAGGAGCAATGGGGAAATTTTAAAGTGGAGGACTTAAATGAAGTATTAGGAATAGGGATTGGTTTAGGGATATGTTTTGGTCTGGCAAGACCAATGATATGGAAATTCCTCATCAAACATACGCAAACCAATATAGAGACAAACCGATAATTCTCTCCCAAAAGGAAATATCGGTTTGCTCACTCAAAGTGTCATTACTATTTGAATCCATATAATGAAAATAGTTATCTTGCTGTATAATTTGATAATGAATAAATTCCACTACGCTTTAGGTAATAAAATGGTAAAATTGGTTCCCTGACCTTTACTGCTTTTGACTTTTATTTTTCCTTTCATCTTGGAAATAACGAAGAACACTTTCGTCAAGCCCACTCCGGTTCCTTTTACCTTTGTCGAATAAAAAGGGGTTCCCAATCGATTAATTTCATCTTGGGTCATCCCTTCCCCTGTATCGATGACCTCAATTTGAAAATACTTTTGGTTTTGACTGATATTGATTGTAAGAAAACCTAATCCATCCATAGACTCTATGGCGTTTTGTATTAGATTGATAAACACTTGTTTAAGTTCTATAGGATTACATAGTATATAGATGGTTTCCTTACATGACAGGTTAAACTGAATGTCATCACAGCTAGGGGAAAACATTGAAATTGTTGAATTAAGCAAGTGTTTTACATCAATGTATTGATATTGAGAGAGCTCAGGCTGTGCGTATTCTATATATTTATTTAATGTATCTAATACCGATTCAATTTCATTCGTCATCAAATCTAGTGTTTCCTTTTGGTGTGCAAAACCATTTTCATTCGAAAATATCTTAAGAAAACCTAGTACCGTTGTCATTGGGTTTCTTACTTCATGTGCAAATACAGCAGCGAGCTGGGCAATTCCATTGATTTTTTCAGCATAGTGGAGGGTATCGATTAAATGGGTTTTGTCCTTAATTTCATCTATTTTTAATAAAGCTTCTTTTAGGGTGTATGGAAAGTTTTCTTCACTAGAAAAATTTTCCACCTTTTCAAAACTTTGATTGTGTTGAATCTTGTTTTCAACCCATTCCGAAGTAGCGATCACACGTATAAACAACTCTTTAATCTCACTAACCATATAATTAAAATTATAGGTTAAGGTCTTAAGTTCTTCACTTTCGTCTGTATTTGGAACAATTACGTCGAAATTCCCCATACTAACTTCATTAATGCCATTAATCACTTGTTTTAGTGGGTGAAAGGTCTTTTTTAATGTTAAGAATACAAAAGAAAAAATGATGATGATAAAACAGGAAAATAAAAGTAATAGTGTATAAAATAATTCGATTTGTCCCTTTTTGACGATACTTGCATCCATGTCAATGGCAAATATTGCAATAATTTCACCATCATAAATGATCGGGTGCAGGGTGGTAATCCACGTGCCTAGTATATCTGAATATATCCCCGTATGGGTAGACTCTTTTGTCTTCAGGAGCATTTTCGCTGCTTGAATCCACTCTTTCGGCTGTTCCTGCATCTTTCCTAATTTCACACCTCTTTGGAGAATGTTCTGGGGTTGTGCTAAAGTTTTGGTGTATCGAGCATCTACAATCTTTGCCTCAAAAAGGTAGGCTTGTGCAATATTCTCATTTTTTTCGGTTAAAAAGGTTAGCTGATTGATTAATTTCTTATTTGAATTTGAAAAGGGATCATAGTCTGATAATCCGTCATATATCGCACTACTATCTAGCATTAAAGACCAGGTATCCCCAATTTCAGTTGAATGCTTGATAATATTTTTGGTGAGTAATTTATTTTGAATATAAAGACTGGAAGTAAACAGTAAGAGCGCAAGTACAGAAGAAGAAAGAATGATTATAATCAAAATTTTATAAAATAGTGACATTTTTTTATACTTATTCATCAGTGATTTACCCCATAGTAGAATTTAGAATAAAAAGTGAATGTTTTGATCTAATAACATTGGTGCACCTACGCATTGTAACAACTTTTGACAACTTACTATTTTCCTAATTTTATCATTTTTTAAATAAACTGACTATTAATTTTTCCTAACTTTTTTCTGCCTTATTCCAATTTAGTAGCTTAAATTTAATCAATTCCAAGAAAAGTACATCTTTTGAATAGGAAAGTGTTAAGACTGATCAAATAGTAATTAACAAAGTTTTCTAACATAACTATTTAGATAGTTGTGTTTTTGGTTTTTCGTACCTGACAAAATGAACTCACTGGATTACTAGAAATGCAAAAGATAAGGGGAGTATAATCAAGAATTTGCATTAACTAGAAATTAATTATTATGGAGTCTCTTATCTATCGTTTGTGTGACTATTTTCTTAAACAATTTCTATTCTTAAAGCGAATAAAAAATATTAGATATAAAATACTAAAATTAGATATTAAAACTGAATAGTCATTTTAAAATATCGGAAAGGACTAAGATATGTCGAGAATACTAAAAGTAAGTCTAATCATAGGGATATGTGTACTACTAGTTGTAACTCTGTTCATTTGGGCTATAAAGAATGCAATACATGAAACAGTACTTGATGATCAATATCCTAAAGGGCTATATAATAAAGTTACTATTTCACCAAATGAAGATAAAGTAGCCTTTTCCTATATTAGAAGAAGAGAAGGTTCTATATATCTCGCGGATAGTAAAGGGGATATTAAACGTCTTACAAAACCTAAGAAGAATTATCATTTTATTAATCCAAAATTCTTCGATAATGGCCAACAAATTATGTATCTTTCCTCTTCTTACAACAAAGAGTTAAAGCAAGCAATTCACACCATGAATATTGATGGCTCCAGAATTAAGAGGTTAACACCTGAAGAAGAATTAGTGACAGAAGCTGTAGTTTCACATTACGATAATAAAATTTACTATATCAAAGCAGATGAGTTTTATGCTAAACACCCAGGAGAGGCTGCAATTCCTCGTGATTATGATTTGTATTCAATAGAAATAGACGGATCAAACAAACAAAAAATGACTAATTTCTCGAGCCTACACATTTCTGACTTATCCATTTCATCAGATGGTAATAAACTTGGTATGGTTTTGTCTCCTTATGATAAAAATGAAAAGCCTATAAAAGCCAACATTAATAATAGCAGTAAAGAAGAAGAGTATGTGGTTTATGATATAACAACAAATCGGTTTGTTGCTTTGCCAGTACCTTTTTCAGGGTATGATGCCACATTTCCAACGCTCTCTCCAGACGGTAACAAGGTTGCTTTTAATGATGATATTTACTCGGAGGATGAATTTTTTGAATATGAGTCATCCAAATTGTCCGAACTGAATATTCAAAGCAAGGAAATAACAGTACTTTCCAATTTGCCAACAGAGTCAATCGTTTATGCAGATGAGAATACCCTTTATTTTGTTTATGACAAAAACAAGGAGGATGATAAGGAGGATTTAAGATTAGCGAAAATAAAAAGTGATGGGACTGGATTTACCGAAGTTTTCTCTTTTAAAGAAATAATGAGATAAAATAAATCTCTTTTTAAGAAAAAAGAATCACTTTAATATTAATTAATCGAAAAAATGATGGGGAGCCTAGCAATGCCTGAAAGGTTCTAGTTTTGGTTAATAAAAGGAGTCTTAGGATTATCCGTAGACTCCACTTTATCTAACCTAGAAGATCTTCAAATTCATTTATTAAGTCTTCAAAGACTTCCATCGCATCTTTAATCGGCTTAGGTGATGCCATATCCACACCGGCGATTTTCAACAATTCAATAGGGGAATCCGTTCCGCCACTTTTTAAGAAGTTTAAGTAGTCCTGTACCGCAGGTTCTCCTTCTTCCAGAATTCGTTTGGCAATAGCAATGGCTGCCGCAAAGCCCGTCGCATATTGATACACATAAAAAGAACGATAGAAATGAGGGATCCTTGCCCACTCCAATTTGATTTGTTCATCATGAATGATATCTTGCCCATAATATTCTTGATTTAACTTGTAATAAATATCATTAAAATGAGTAGAGGTTAAAGGTTCTCCGTTTCGCACCTTTTCATGAACGATTTTTTCATATTCGGCAAACATCGTTTGCCTAAACATTTTTCCTTTAAAAATTTCCATGAAGTAATTGATAAGGTTTTTCCTCTTGCTAGGATCATTGGTTTTCTTTAACATATGGTTAATTAGTAGAACTTCATTTACTGTTGAAGCAACTTCCGCCACAAAGATGACATATTGCGCATATAAATATGGGTTCTCACGATCGCTGTAATATGTGTGAAGAGCATGGCCCATTTCGTGTGCTAAAGTAAACAAACTGTCTAAATCGTTACGGTGATTGAGTAGGACGTAAGGGTGTGTTCCATAGGTACCCCATTGATAGGCACCACTCATTTTTCCGTCGTTAGTAAAAACATCAATCCAGCGATTAGTTCTTGCCTCTTTTAAAATCGATATATACTCATCCCCAAGTATAGATAGTCCATCTAACATGATGTCATAGGCCTCTTCATAAGGAATATCCTGTGGGCTATCTGGTACAAGTGGTGCATAGATATCATACATGTGTATCTCTGGTAGGTTTAAAGCCTTTTTTCGGATAGAGATATAACGATGCATCAGACTTTGATTATCTTTAATGGTATCGACAAGGTTCGAATAAACATCCACTTTTACATTATTCTCGAATAGTGCATGTCCCAAGGAAGATGGATAGTTTCTAACTTGACTATAGAATAAATCTTTTTTCACATTGCCTAAGTAAGTACTTGCAATGGTATTGATTAATGATCCATATGATTTATACGTGTTCTCAAAAGCCATCTTCCGTATCTCTCTATTTTCATTGGCCATTAGTTTCCCAAATGTAGAGCTTGTTAACATATAAATATTTCCATTTTCATCCTTTACAGGTTCAAAGGTGATATCAGCATTATCGAGCATGGTGAAGGTATGGTCCGCAGAATATAAGAGACTGGTTTGTGAAATTAATTTCTCTTGCTCTATCGATAGCAGGTGAGGCTTCATTCTTAGGATATTGTCTAAGTTCTTTTTAAAAAATAATAGTTCTGGTTTCAGATAATAGGTTTCAAGTGTTTCTGAATCTAATTCAAGTAATTCAGGAATAAAGAAGGCCGTTGCTGTCGAATATTGGATTTCAAGAGGTTGTAATTGTAGCAGTAATTCTTGCCTCTCTGTATCTTTTGTATTTTCATCATGTCTAAATTTTGCATATACCCCTAGACGTTCTTTAACAAGATTAATCTCGGTATTGAGCTGGAGATATTCTAATAGAAAATCAGGTCCTTTGGATAAAGTTCCTTCAAAATTACTAAGTTCTACAATCTTTTCACTTAAAGACTGAAAATCTTCTTTCCAATCTTCTAAAGAAGAGTAAATGTCTTCAAGATTCCATTGATATTGTGCGTCGATTTTATTTCGAAGCAATACTTCCATTTTTTCATCTCCCTATAAATAAAAAGTACAAAACCAACTAGTTAGTTTATTTCATTGTAAATACAACAGAATATACCGTCAATTGTTAACCTGTTTTAGCCTAAATGACATAATGAAAAATATAAATCTTGAAAATTCAAATAGTTTATGATTAAATTTAAATAGACTATTTGGTTTATTTTGTTAATTAAAAACCTACT